>JBPEWW010000268.1:0-5573 GCA_052032275.1 Alteromonas sp.
AGTCACTGGCCGTTGACGGCACATCCGGCACCCGCCACGTGCAACTGGCTAACCCAAATGGCAAGCTCTTTACCCTGCGTGCGCGTATCAATGGATACGAAGCCGGGGCGTCGTCGACGGGAGTAGGCGAAACGCCGACTACCGATACCTCTGCGCCCAATGAACAGAGCGTGGTTTACCACAATATTGAAGAGCATACCGGCGTGATCCTTGTGGGCGCGGCGGACGAAGCGCTGGTTGAGGGTGTGGACTATGTAGATATTCCCTTCACCGCGCTACCAAGTGCCTCGAGTGTGGTGGCGACGCTAAGTGCTGATGCTGAAGTGGTGGCCGTACCGGACCTTGACTTTGAGTTACTGGATGCCGAGGGAAACATTATGGACTCGTCTGGCAATCTGGGCTCGAATGAGCAAGTCGGTGGTGGCATAGTCCCTGGAGAGACCTACCGGGCGCGGGTTAATGGCTGGGCCAATGGCCCCACCACGTACCGGGTTGTGATCGATCAGTTCGTCAGCGATGAGCAGGATGCCAATGTGGATCAAAACGGCGAATCGACAACGGGAACGGTGGAGTTTAAATTCAATCCGCTTACCTACACCATTACCCCAGTGGGCTTGGTGAACTAAGCCAGAGTAAGAATAAAGCCCTACGTAGCGGACCGACCGCAGTAGGGCTTTTTACCTCCGGTGCCAATATTTGCTTAAAAAGCCCCACCGTTTGCAAACATGCCCTCCCTGCGAATTTATCCCACTACCCCTGCACGACTCGGGTATAAAAAAATATACCATGCAGTCTCAAAGTATGCGTAACGTCCCTTTCTTTAAAAAACATTTGATTTATTGTTAAACAGTTATTAGGTTTGTATGTAAAAATTACACAGTAAAAATTTCAAGGAAGAAAAATGAAGAAATGGATTTTAGCGCCCACGCTGGCAGCTATTATGGCGACGTCTGGCTGTTCATCTACGGCTGAAGGCCCTGACACAGCTGCGACTATGAATCGTGACCAGGCAATTGCGGTATTGTCTGACCGAATCGTCGAAGTGGGTTATAACCCTGTCACAATCCAGCCAGGTGTTGACGAATTTCTGAATATTTGTGCCTCGGTGCTTAAGCGCCAGCATAGCGTTATGGAACAATACCGCACACAAGCTGAAAACCATGCTGATGTGCAGGCATTTCTTTACGCCCACCAAGACAAAGAGCCGGCAGAGTTACAGGCCGCCATTGTGGAATTCGATAGCGGCGCACTTACCGAAGACGAGAAAATTGCCCCCAAAATCCTTGCGTATCAATCTGCTATTGATGAAGTGGCGAAGCAGAATGCCGAACTGACGGTGGAGATCACCGTTCAGGTTGCCCAGGCCGCGTATATGATCACTCAGTATGGTCAGGCTATTGCCCAGTCTACTGCGCTGAATATGGCCAGCAGCTGGCTTTCCAGCGATGAAGAAAAGACCGCGGATAACGATCTTGGCTTAGCGGTACTGCGGGCGAAAGATCAGATTGGGCTTGCTTCCGATGCCAATAAAATTATTTCGATAGAGCAGGACACCATCAAGGCTATCGATAACCTGCAGGCTGAACTCGACGCCAAAAGCTAACTTATGGCGTCTATAAAATGGTGGGGCATCGCTTCGGCGATAGCCCTGCTGACGCTTACCGGTGAGGCGTACGCAGATCAGCAGACGCCCGGCTGGCTACAGCAACCGCCTGGTAGCTCAGACAGCATCTATACAGCTGTTGGGTCCGGAAAGTCGATGGCTGCGGCACGGCGCAATGCACTTGCTGATATCAGTCAGCAAATTGCCACCCGTGTAGCCTCAACTACAGTGTCAAAGCATACTAAATCCGCTGACGATACGCGTTCAACGTTCGAAATGACGGTGACCGGCGCATCTGTTGCTATTCAGTTTGATGATGTGACAGTTGACGCGTCTTTTCGTGATCCCCTGACACAGCAAGTCAGTGTTCTGGTGAATGTGAGTAAGGCGTCAGTGGCCCGCTATATTTTGCAGCGACTGCAATACTATGAAGCGCTGGACTTTCCTGAGGCGGGGGCGGACGGGGAAAAGCTGCTCTGGCTGCTGCGTTATAAGCACGCGCTTGAGCAGGCGAATGCGTATGCGCTGGCTTACCATAACTTAACCGGAACCACACCGGCGTATACATTTAAAACCCAGTTATCCCAGTTATTAGAGGCTGAACAATCTCTGGGGGTAAGGGTTGTTGCCGGGCATGACATGGCTGATGTGAGTGACCTGATACAGCGCCAGCTGCCTGCCTCCACAGAGCCGGACTTATGGCTACAACTGGACTGGAAAAAGCAGCACAGAACAACCAATGCCAATGTACAGCAACGTATTTCGCTCACTGCCCGGCTTACCGAACCCCAATCGCCATACAAGTCGTTGCACGGCACAACCATTGCCGTGGTGGGCGAAGGTGACTCGCTGGCGGCGGCAGCACACAATGCTAATCAGAAACTGAATCATCAGCTTACCCAGCCAATTGCTAGTTGGCTATTCAAGGAACCCAACGTAAAAGGACGCACACAGTGAATCGTACCGCTAACCTTATCTTTTCGTTACTTGCAGCCGGTGTTTTGACCGCATGTCAATCGACCCAGCCAGCACAACAAACACAAACCGGCAAAGTGAGCAATCGTGCGTCGAATGCGCAAATTGCAAAAAGTGCGTATAACTTTGAGGATCAGGACATCAAAGTGCCTGCCTTCTTCGATACTCAGGGGCTTGCAAACTGTACTTTCGATCGTGCTAATGAGGCGGATAATTGTCCGTTGAAAAAACCTGTTGTGCGCATGTATTTCAGTGGCACTGACGTTGGCGGTGAAGGGCAGGGCGTGGAGGCGCTTCGCGAGTATGACAACAATCAATTGTTGAAAATGCTCGAAAATCAGTTCGCCGGTATTAATCGGTTTCGCATCGTCACCCGTGACGATGCAGTCATCTCTGCCGAACAACAGCTGCAGCTGGAGCAACAGGGAGCAGCCCGCGTAGCCTCAAACGCGGCGGCTAACCGTGTGTTGCAGCCTGATTACGTGGTGAAACTGGATACCCTGCGCACGGTTAAGAACGAAGGCAGTATTACGGGCTGGATGGATTACACCCTGGAGATCACCTCCGCGATTATTGACCCGTACACACGGGAAATGCTGGCCTACCCCAACATCGGCAAAATTCGCGTTAAATCAGAAGATGTGCGTGAACGTAGCGAGTTGAAGTACGTGATGGCGAACAACCGCCACGTAAGCGGGTTTCGTTACTTTGACAGCGCACACGTGAATGCAGTTGTTAATGATATGGCCTCCCGCGGTATCGACATACTGCTGACACGGATGTTATCTGAAATGCCGGCGACCGCGCAGGTATTTGGTATCAAGGGTAATCAGATAAGCCTGGATCGTGGCCAGAACGCGGGCGTATTGCCAAACGAAACTATGATCGTTTTTCAATACAGCGCAGGGTTTGTAGAGCCAATTGGTGTGGCAAACGTCAACCCATCGCGTAACAGTGCAATGGGTGAAATTACCGTGTGGAAAGATTCAAAGCTGGCCGAGCGCATAGCAGAGCAGGCCGAAGCCGGCGTTTACCGGCCGGATAATAACGCGAAGATTTTTGCTGTATCCGTGGGTACGCCAGCAGGCTTCCTGGAGAACCGTACATGATAGCCAGAGCCCTGCTGCTGGCATGCGCGCTGATTCCCACGATAGCGGAAGCGCAACGGCCTCTGCAGATATCCCCTGCGGGCGATATCGCCGCACAAAGTTGTGCCTATGGCCGTGGCGAAAGCGCGATACAGGAGGCAAAAGCACAAGCACTGGCGGAGATTACACGCCAGCTAAAAAGCGGAAGCTTGCTGTCGATAGCGCAAAGCCAGCAGTCGCTATCGTCGGCAACCCTTAGCTATCTGAATAAGCTTGCCTCGATGCAGCAGGAAGGCATGGACCTGCAGGGTTTAAAAACGGACGCGGCAGCACCTGTCCTGCAAGGTAACGAGACCTGTATCACCGTTACCGTGTCACACCAGAGTCTGACCCAGCAGGATCCCGAAGGCGGATGGGATTCGGCAAGTGACGTCATCGCAGTAACCGTCGTAGGTGAAGGATGGGAAGACCAGCAACGCGGCGTGAGCGCGCGTAAAAGCGCAGAGCTTGATGCGTTGCGCCGAGCGGTTTCCCAGGTAGTCGGGGTCTGGCTCACAGAGCAGCGATCGCAATATTCCAATGCAGCGGAACACACCACAGATACCAGCAGCCAATTTGACCTGCAGAGCTTTGTCAGTCAACAGTTGCACACCAAATCCGCAGGAACAGTGAAAACCTGGACGGTGTTAGACACTCAGGTGCTAGACCCCAATGGCATTAAAGTGACGATCAGAGCGGAAGTGGAAAAAGCCCCGCTGGCGGTGGCCAGTAACAATATCCTGCAGCAGATTGGCTCGCCACGGGTGGCGGTCCAGGCTCCTCAGCCATTAGCTGATACCCTCAGACTGTGGCTGTCAGAACAGGGTATCGAAGTGAGTTCGGCGGCTAACCTGACGCTAAGAGCATCGCATCAGCTGATACGACGTGCGGGTAATGCACGGCTGGACTTAAGCATTATTCTTGAAGATCGTGCAGGCAATGCGTACGGGCGGTGGCAGAACCAGCCTGAGCTGATTGCACTGCCTGATTCACCACATATTCTCAGCGACCTGATTAATGTGCATCTTGCGACGGACCAACAGAAGTCTGCATTACACAATAAATTAAACAGTGCCTTCTTACGGGTTGTGAAGGAGGAAGGACTGATACATGACGTGTATATAAGTAGCCAGTATCTTGCCCACCCCGACCGGCTAGACAGTGTGCTGTCTACCATGGGGGGCGCGAGTGCGGTATCTGTATCGCACGCTGGTGGCATGTATAAAGCGCAAATGCGGTTTACCGGAAAGACAGGCGAGTTGGTTGCAGCGCTCAGACAGTCATTAAGACCAATTGCTGCCAGCATGTTGCCACAACCAACCATTACCAACGATTTTAATATCCGTTTTGACTAAGGACAGACAAATGAAGCACAGACTATTAAGCATCGCCGTACTACTCGGTCTTACCGGCCAGGTAAATGCACGGGACTTTGATTTGACCGATCTGACGCCTGCGCGTCCGGGAGAAAGCGTCGCTGCGGGGGATACCGTGTCGGCAGGCAATGTCGTAGTGGGTAATGACGAAGCGACGGCGGTTAAAGTGGCACACCAACAGCTGGTCAATAATGATGAAGATGGTATCCGCCTGATCCAGGTCGGCAGTGGCACCGGAATATTGTCAATTGGCAGCGCATTTTACGAGACCTACGACAACCTCAACGCAACATTGCTATCGAAACGGGCAGCCTATAACCAGGCGGCACTGATAGCCAAAAAACAACTGGCAGAGAATTTTGAGGGTGTTGAACTGCAGTGTGAAAACGTGGCAAAACTGAGCATCGATTATATTGACACAGGCTCAGACAGTGTGGGGAACGAAGCTGCCAGCATGCAGGAAAGCTGCATGAATTCTGTCGCCGGGTCGGT
>JBPEWW010000269.1:0-2301 GCA_052032275.1 Alteromonas sp.
CGGCTGCCTTTACATCTGATGAGTCTGCCGTGTTTGCGGTGCGGGTGGACCCGGGGTATCCGGAATATGTGATGATTGATGACAGTGGTCAGGAAGCACAGATTTTCCGGGATCTGGTAGCCAGCTTTCCCGGCTATGATGTGAGCATTACCAGCCACAGTGACGATGGCAGACTCTGGGTAGTGTATGTAAGCTCGGATGTCGATTTGGGCTCATTCTACCTGTACGACAAGCAAAAAAATGGCCTGACCTTTCTGTTTAAAAACTTCGGTCACATCAAGGCCAGTCAGCTGGCGGCCTCTGAACCCGTGTCGTTTGAGGCCCGCGACGGCACCACCCTTTATGGTTACCTGACCTACCCGGTTCAGGCCGACAAAAATACCCCCGTACCGCTGGTGACGCTGGTGCACGGCGGCCCGCGCAGCCGGGACTATTGGAGTTTTGACCGCGAAGTGCAGCTGCTGGCAAACGAAGGCTATGCCGTGCTGCGGGTGAATTTCCGGGGGTCAGCCGGCTACGGTATGCAACACATGCATGCCGGGGATCAGCAGTGGGGCGCCCGGGTACAGCATGACATTATTGACGGGACCCGGTGGGCCGCCAGTCAGCCTGGTATTAACGCCAGGAAAGTGTGCATCATGGGCACCAGTTTCGGCGGCTATTCCGCCCTGCAGGCACCGCTGGTGGACACCAGCCTGTTTCGCTGTGCCGTGGCCAACGCGGGTCCGTATGATCTGCAGCTGATGTTTGAAGAAGGGGATGTGCCCACCAGCCTCTATGGTGAGAGCATGTTGCAGGAGCTGTTAGGCACTAACCAGGAACAGCTGCGGACGTTCTCGCCGGTGCATAATCTGGAGAAACTGAATGTGCCGGTCCTGATCGCGCATGGCGAAAAAGACGTGCGGGTGCCAGTGGAACACGCCGAGGCCGTTAAAGCGCAATTGGATAAGCTGGACAAACCTTACGAGTGGTTTGTGGAAGATCGCGAAACCCACGGGTTTCATAATGCGGAAAATCGCGCCCGCTACTATCAGAAAGTGACCGCCTTCCTGGCTGAACACCTGCAATAAATTCCGGATCGAACCGGTTTACATTGGCGCAACCCTGTCCTTCCGGTTGCGCCGATTTTCATTTTCATGCCAGCCCCCTCCTGCGTTATACTTAGCGTTCATTATCCAAAGCCCAACCATAAGGAATGCACTATGCGTCCAAGCGGCAGAACCGCCAGTCAGATCCGTCCCGTTACCCTTACCCGTCAGTACACCTGCCATGCCGAAGGTTCGGTGTTGGTTGAATTTGGGAATACCAAAGTACTGTGTAACGCCTCTGTGGAAGAAGGGGTGCCGCGTTTTATGAAGGGCCAGGGTAAAGGCTGGATCACGGCGGAGTACAGCATGCTGCCCCGCGCTACCCATACCCGCAGTGCCCGCGAAGCGGCCCGGGGTAAGCAGGGTGGCCGGACCCTGGAAATTCAGCGGCTGATTGCCCGCTCGCTGCGCGCCGCGGTCGATCTGAAGCTGCTGGGCGAAAATACCCTCACGCTGGATTGCGATGTGATCCAGGCCGATGGCGGAACCCGCACCGCGGCCATTACCGGCGCCTGTGTTGCGCTGGTGGATGCACTCACTTACATGCGTGCTAAGGGCATCATTAAAACCAACCCGCTTAAGCATATGATTGCGGCACTGTCGGTGGGCATTTATAACGGCAACCCCATTGCCGATTTGGAATACTCGGAAGATTCTGAGGCCGAGACAGACATGAACGTGGTGATGACCGAAACCGGTAAGCTGATTGAGGTACAGGGTACCGCCGAAGGCGAACCCTTCTCCTTCGACGAAATGCAGGAAATGATGGAAATTGCCCGTCACGGTCTGCGTGAGCTGTTCGATATTCAGAAAGCGGCACTGGCGTAGGGGGCCACATGAAAGCATTCCAGCGCGAGTTTATTGCCTTTGCCATCGAACGCGGTGTTCTGAAATTTGGTGAGTTCACCCTGAAGTCGGGCCGCCAGAGCCCGTATTTTTTCAATGCCGGCCTGTTCAACCGCGGCGGCGATTTAGCCCGGCTGGGACGCTACTACGCGGCGGCCCTGAACGATGCGAACGTGCCCTTTGATGTGTTGTTTGGGCCGGCGTACAAAGGGATCCCGATTGCCACTACCACCGCGGTGGCATTGGCCGATCACTACCATCAGGATGTACCGTACTGCTTCAATCGCAAAGAAGCCAAGACCCACGGTGAAGGCGGTAACCTGGTAGGCAGTCCGCTGGCCGGGCGGGTGATGCTGGTGGATGATGT
>JBPEWW010000027.1:0-13084 GCA_052032275.1 Alteromonas sp.
TGATACACAGGCCATGCCAAATAAAAATGTATTATTTATCAATTGCTTGCTCACTTTTCAGCGCAGCAGAGTTGGTGGGGTGTGTGAAATACACGCGCAGTTGCGCATTTTTTACCCGTCTGGGTGAGGTAGAGGCTAAGGGTTAAAAAAGTGAATGGTTACATACACTAAATGTATGGGCTGTTAGCCATTCGTCGAATTATTGACGTTCCTGCTTCTTTTTTTTGACACTTTTGCGTATGGTAAGAGTTCACAATAAGAGCGGTGCTATGCCGCCATTTAAAAATAATAAGAATGCGCGACCAAAAATCAGGGGGACACGGCACAACGGCGGCTTTGTTGTTGTTTCAGCTGACGGCGTTTATTACGCCCTGGCTGTGTGTGTTGTGGTTATCATTTCAGAACGATGTAGCCGGTGTAGCTAATTACAGTTACCTGCTGGCGGTATTCGCACCCCTGTCACTATTACTCGCCAGTCCCTCGCGTACCTTTCTGCTAAGTTCGTCATCACTGCCTGCTCAGGAAGTGCGCGCAGTACGCCTGCTCTTGCTGGTCTTCGGTTGTGGCGTGGCCGTCACCATGGGGCTTGTGGAAGGCGCCGTGTTACTGGCAATGGCGGTGTATCTTGCCAAGGTCACCGAATTTGCATTTGATGTGCCTATTGCCGCCCGGCTGCGTACCCCCCATGCCGGCAAGCTTACTGTGCTGGCAGTGAGCAAGATGCTGGCAATCGGGATGGCAGTGAGTCTGGTGTGGTTTTCGCAAAGTCTCATTGTGGGCTTGTTAGGCGTCTCCCTGCTGTTTATGGTTTGCGCCTGGGGGCATGAGCTTTTTGCTCTGACGATGCCACGCAACCTGACTGCTACCTTGCGCCGGGTCCTGCCGCTCTCTCTCACTGCGCTGATGTTTTCTGTTTATTTTAATATCCCCCGCTACCTGCTGGGCAGTCAGGAGCAGGACGGTACCCTGGCTATCTTTACCATCAGTAGCTTTTTGTTAACGGCGTTGCTGGTGATTAACAATGCGGTGTGTCAGGCCGGGCTGCCACGCTGGGCGCGGGCAGTACAGCAGGGTGAGCGGGGCGAATTAATGGTTAGCCTGGCTAAAGGGGGGGCGGTTGCCGTGGTGTTGTATGCAGCACTGCAGCTGTTCCAGTTACCCACCCTCTATGACCTGTTCTGGCAGGCGCATAACAACCTGCAGCGGCTGGACCCAAGCTATCCGGGCATCTACCGCTGGGTATTACTACTGGCCATCGGCCCGCTATTGTTTTCATTTGCCAACTATTTACTGATCTGCACTCAGCAGCATAACCGCTTGCTGGTGCTTACCGTGGGCAATGCCCTCGTAACCGCACTGCTCAGTTATGCGTGTCTGAATTACGCGGGGTTCATCGCGGTACTGGGCGTGCTGAGTTTAAGTGGGCTGGTGCATTTCGTA
Source organism: Alteromonas sp. (assembly GCA_052032275.1). Lineage (GTDB taxonomy): Bacteria > Pseudomonadota > Gammaproteobacteria > Enterobacterales > Alteromonadaceae > Alteromonas. The sequence continues at coordinate 1,441 of JBPEWW010000027.1, forward strand.
CTGTGCAGTGTGCTGTTTCATCGCGTGATGAGGTCGGTCTGATGGAGCACGGTTTCTTTTATCTTGCGTGTGGCGCGGTGCTCTCCCGGATAGGGTACGAAGCGGTGATCTTTCGGGGCAAGATCACGCCGCTGGCACTTTACTGTTTCTGCTATTTGTATTTTTGTTTCGGGCCATACCTGGCTAACCTGCTGGGTTTTACTATTTACAGCGGTATTCAGAAAGCCTATCTGGATGAGGCCGCGTTTGTATTCTTCCTGGCGATTATCACCCTGACTTTGTTTCCGGCCAATACCCTGAGCCGAATTGAGAGTCCGCTGGCGGTGGTCGTGAAATCGCCCAAACTGGTTAAACAAATATGTTTGCTGGCCATGAGCTTGCCGGTGTTCGCGCTGTTTGCACTGGCCTTCGCCCGGATCGGGTTGTCGGGCATGGACAAGGTGCAGCGTATCCAGGCGGTAGGCATAGTGCATTATGTGTTACTGACATTGTGGCCCTTATTGTTGTTTATATTGCTGACGGTGGCGCCGCGTAAAGCGCTGGCTGGCAAAGAGCCGTGGCTGGTAGGCGGTACCGTCGTGCTGTACTTCAGTTACTGTTTCTACATGGGCGAACGGGACTTTGCGTTGCTGGCGTTGCCGCTGTTTTTCTGGCTGTATAAAGACCATCCTATTTCAACACTGAAGCTGGTACTGCTGGCCACGGCCGGGGTCGCCGCATTTACGCTGATGTCGCTGGGGCGGGGCAACGCGTTTGAGGGCGGCGGTCTGAGCGCATTTCTTAACCAGGGGAGTAATCTCATGGTGACCTCCAACATTCTGGCCTGGCTGGAACAGGGGCAGCAGGTAATGTGGGGGCAAAGTTACTTTTCCGGGCTGGTAAATATGCTCACGCTGGGGGCAATCAAGCTCACTTTACCTTTATCTATCTGGTTCAGTCGCGCATATTCGCCGGCGGCCAACGACGGCGCGTATGGCTTCTCCATTGAAGGCGAAGCTTTGATTAATTTTGGGCTGGCCGGGGTGCCGTTTCTGTTTGCGTTTATCGCCCTGTTTCTGGCGGTGTGCTATCGCGGTTATCTGGCAGGGCGGCCACTGGGTGTGCTGCTCACGTACTTCAATCTGTTCTACTTCATTTACGCCATTCGTGGTGAGTCACTGATTTTATTCAAATCATTTATTTATTGTTTGATCCTGTTCTTCGGTCTGCTCATGCTCTCGCAGCGCGGCCGTTTATATTTTAGGGTGGCGTAATGGAGCTGGAAGTCGTGATTGAAAAGCGGTTTTACCGCTGTAAACAACAGAAAATCTGGACTGACAACGCGTTTCCGTTTGCTTTCTGGCAGCGTTACTTAGGGGTATTTGCCTCTCTGACGATTATTGCCCGTGTGCACGAAGTGACAGAGCCGCAGCCCCAGTGGCAGCAGGTAACGGGCGACAGGGTGACACTGGTGGCTTTGCCAGGCTATGTGGGACCTGCGGAGTTCCTGCGCGCACTGCCACAAACCCTGTCCATTTTGCGCACCCGCCGTCATCTTGCTGTCCGCACGCTGTACCGTGTGCCGGGCATTTTAAGCTGGCTGCATCAACTGACTGTGCGTCCTGCCAGAGGGACTTATGCGGTGGAGGTTGTCGGGGATCCCGCTGATACGTTTGCCAAAGGCGCCAGTAAGGGGGCACTGCGGCCAGTGATTAAAGCGATCTTCACCGCATTGTTGCGTTATCAGTGCCGGCATGCCGGCGCGGTGTCGTATGTGACCCGTGCGGCGCTGCAACAGCGCTACCCACCCGGCACGCAGGCGTTTCACACGTATTATTCTTCTATCTGCCTGCACGATGATGACTACAAAAAAGTAAGTACTTACTTTGTGGCAAGGCCGCCACAATTGTTGTGCATTGGTAACTTATCGCAACCCTACAAAGGCTGCGACACCATGCTGCAGGCATTGCAGAAGTTTCAGCAACAGCGCGAAACCGTGCAACTGACCTGGGTAGGCGGCGGTGCACTTCAGCCTTATTACGAGGCGCTGGCGCAGCAGCTTGGGGTGGCGCATATGGTTACCTTTACTGGCAATGTGGCCTGCCGGGTGCGGATGCGCCAGCTACTGGATGCGTGTGATCTGTTTGTGCTGCCGTCCCGGCAGGAAGGCTTGCCCCGGGTGTTAATCGAAGCGATGGCACGGTCGCGGTTATGCGTTGCGACCCGGGTTGGCGGCGTGCCTGAACTGCTGCCTGCCAACCGTATTGTAAACCGGGACGACCCCGCCGGACTGATGCATGCTATTCAGGCATGCCTGGCGATGACTGCCAGTGAGCAACTGACAGAGGCCCACGGCCACTATGAGCGGGCACAGCATTATCACGACCGGGTGCTCCAGCAACGGCGGGTTGAGCTTTACCATACTCTGAGGGAACTGGCATGAGAGTCCTGCACCTTATTAAAACGGCCCATGGTGCAAGCTGGGCGGTCAGACAAACGGCACAGCTGGTTAAGCAGGGCCACGAGGTGCACGTAGCGCTGCCCGATGGCCCGATGGTGGCAAAGTATGAACAAGCCGGGGTGACGGCGCACAGATTGTCGCCGGCCGTGGATATGGTCAGGCCCTGGCAAACCCCCAGGCGGGTGACTGACTTACAGCGCTGTATCCAGCGGGTGCAGCCCGATTTGGTGCACAGCCACTTCGTCGCCTCGACGCTGCTAATGCGCCTTGCCATGCGGGGAACGCGTATCCCGCGAATTTTTCATATTCCCGGGCCCCTGCACCTTGAGCATCCACTGTTCCGGCAACTGGACTTGCAGACCGCTGGCGCCCATGATTTTTACCTGGCCTCCTGTAAATGGACCCAGCATACCCTGACCCGGCATGGTGTTGCGCCGGCCCGGGTGGGGCTGGCGTATTACGGCGTGAATGAAGAGGATTTCCTGAAACCGGCAGGGACCACCCTAAGTCTCACCGAGCTGTTTCCTGATGATTCAGCCCCCTTTATTGTCGGGATGGTGGCGTACTTTTATGGCCCGAAGTATTACCTGGGGCAGCGCCGGGGCCTGAAAGGGCATGAAGATTTAATTGATGCACTGGCGATTGTGCGCCGTCGGCACCCGCAGGTTAAAGCGGTATTTGTGGGCGGCCCCTGGGGCGGTGCGCAGCGGTATTACGAAAAAGTGCAGCGGTACGCCCGTCAGACGCTGGGCGATGCGGCGGTGTTTTTAGGCCAGCGTAATGACGTGCCTTCGCTGTACCCGCAGTTTCAGCTGGCCGTGCACCCCTCCCATTCTGAAAACGTGGGGGGCGCGGTGGAATCTATGTATGCCAGGGTACTGACACTTACCTCAGATGTGGGCGGGTTCCCGGATTTGTTAGTGCCGGGTAAAACCGGCTACATGGCCCAGGCGAAGTCAGCCTCCTCGCTGGCTGCGGAAATTTGCCGGGCGGTGGAGAATCAGGCCAGCGCGCCGGCGCTGATTAATCAGGCTTTTGAACAGGTGTCAGCAGTGATGAACGTAGAACATAATGCCCGCGAAGTAAGCGACTTTTATCAACACGTGATGAAAACCCACGGAGGTCAGCCATGATTAAACGCACCATGGATATTCTGGTGGCCGCAGTTGCGTTACTGATGCTGTGGCCGCTGCTGTTGCTGTTAGTGTTATTGGTATGTCGCAAGCTGGGCACGCCGGGCTTTTTTATCCAAACCCGGCCCGGTAAGCACGGCAAGCCCTTTTCACTGTACAAGCTGCGCACCATGACGACACAACGGGATAAGCACGGCAATTTACTGCCTGATGCGCAGCGCCTGACTCAGTTTGGCCGGTTTTTACGCAGTACCAGTCTGGACGAACTTCCGGGATTATGGAATGTGCTGAAAGGCGATATGAGCCTGGTGGGCCCCCGTCCGCTCCTGATGGACTACCTGCCGTTATACAGCAAAGCGCAGGCCGTGCGGCACAACGTACGGCCAGGGCTGACAGGCTGGGCCCAGGTAAATGGACGTAACAGCCTGACATGGGATGAAAAATTCCGGCTGGATAGCTGGTACGTCAATCATCAGTCGGTGTGGCTGGATATGTGGATCCTGGCGTTAACGGTCTTCAAAGTGCTGCGCAGAGAAGGGATCTCCGGGCAGGGCGAGGCGACGATGACGCGCTTTACCGGTAATACAGGCGGTGAGGCCCATGACGGATAAACGCTTATCCCGGCTGGTGATTATCGGCGCCAGTGGTCACGGCAAAGTGGCGATTGAGGTTGCCCGTGCCTGCCTGCCGGCCTGTGAACTGATGCTGGCCGATGACGGCGACTGTGACGGTGAAGTACTTGGGGTGCCGGTAGTGGGGACGACCGACACGGCGCTGGCATGGATTAACGGGCATACCGGTTTTTTTATTGCCATCGGCAACAATGCCGTGCGCGCCAGGCTCGCGGCACGCCTTAACCAGGCCGGTGCGCGCATCCTGTCCCTTGTGCACCCGCAGGCGATTGTCAGCCCCAGTGCACAGCTCGGGGACGGCACGCTGGTGATGCCGGGGGCCATCATTAATGCCCAGGCCCGTCTTGGGGCAGGGGTGATTGTGAATACCGGCGCTACCGTCGATCACGACTGTCAGATTGACCGCTATGTCCATCTGGCACCCGGCGTAAATCTGGCGGGCGGTGTGGTAGTGGGCGAGCACGCTTTTGTGGGTATTGGCAGTCAGGTAATTCAGCAGGTGCGGATAGGCGCACACTGTATTGTCGGGGCAGGGACGACGGTCATCAGTGACCTGCCTAACCGGTGCACCGCAGTCGGGTGTCCGGCAAAAATAATAAAAAATTAAAATAACAAAGTGGGGGTAACATGCTAAACGGACCATTTTCACCCTGGCCTGATTACGATGAGCAGGAACAGCAGGCAGTCGTTGCAGTGATGCGCTCTAATCAGGTGAACTACTGGACAGGGCAGCAGGGGCGGGAGTTCGAACGCGAATTCGCGCACTTTGCCGACTGTGAGTATGCAATTGCTGTGGCCAATGGCTCAGTGGCGCTGGATTTGGCCTGGCGGGCACTGGCTTTGCCAGCCGGCAGTGAAGTGATTGTAACGTCCCGGTCGTTTATGGCGTCGGTTTCCTCGATTGTGTTAGCGGGCCTGGTGCCGGTGTTCGTGGATGTTGATCGCGACTCCCAGAATATCTGCGCTGACACCATTGCGCCGGCCATCACCCCACGCACCCGAGCCATTCTGTGTGTGCATTTAGCCGGCTGGCCCTGTGACATGGAAGCCATTCTGGCGCTGGCCAGTGAACATGGTCTGAAAGTCGTGGAGGACTGTGCTCAGGCCCATGGGGCCCGTTATGCCGAGCGCTCAGTAGGCAGCTTCGGAGACATAGCAGCCTGGTCGTTCTGTCAGGATAAAATTATGACCACGGCCGGGGAAGGCGGCATGGTGACGACCAACCATCGCGATTTGTGGTCGGCCATGTGGGCGTTCAAAGATCACGGCAAATCGTATGAAGCAGTGTATGAACAGGCGCACCCCCCCGGTTTTCGCTGGTTGCACGAGTCGTTTGGGACTAACTGGCGTCTCACTGAAATGCAGGCGGCGGTGGGGCGTTTGCAGCTACAAAAAATGCCCGGCTGGACGCAGACCCGGCAAGCCTGGTGTCAGCAAATCTGGGCCACCTGTGAACACTTCCCCGGGTTGCGCGTGCCCGCCCGACCTGCTGCTATCAGCCATGCCGGTTACAAATGCTATGTGTTTGTTGAGCACGATCAACTGGCTCACGGGTGGGACAGGGATCGTATCATGGCAGCCATCAACGACCGTGGCGTACCCTGCCTGTCCGGGTCGTGCTCTGAAATTTATCAGGAGAAAGCGTTCGACAACACGCCCTACCGCCCCGCGGCCCCGTTACCGGTGGCCCAGGAACTGGGCGCCACCAGCCTGATGTTTCTGGTACACCCGACATTGAGCCAACAGGAGATTGATCTCACCTGTGACGTCATTAGCCAGGTGATGCAGGAGGCCAGTCATGCTGATTGTTAATCGTTTGCTTGCTGTGCCCGGCTGGCTGAAAACCGCCCTGTTGTTTATGTGGGATATGCTGGCCCTGGCGCTGGCCTTCGTGGTGGCTTACTGGATACGCCTGGGCGTCTCACCCAATCCGATCACCAGTGACGAAGTGGTGCTGATGATCGGTAACCTGGTGTTCACGCTGGGCCTGCTGGTGGTTCTCGGACATTACCGTCAGAGCCTGCGTCACTTTGCACTGTCCGGTCTGACCGCCTTGCTGGCCGGGATCACCTCCTCCATTACCTACCTGTTTGTGATGAAAACCCTGGTGGGCGCGTTTGTTCCCCTGAGTGTGCCGGTGATGTACTGCACCTTTGCGCTGACGCTGATTGGCGGGCCACGGCTATTAATTTATGTGGCCTCTCATACGCTGGGCTACCGGGCACGTGAAAAATGCCTGATTTTTGGTGCCGAACAGGCAGGCCGGGCACTGGCGCTGGCACTGCATGAGTCGCCCAAGCTGATGCCGGTGGCATTTATCGATGATAAAAGCCGCTATCAGGGCCGAAGTGTGGTGGGGTTACCGGTATTCAGCCGTGACAATATCAATAAGATGATTGCCCGGCACGGCGTGACGAAGATCCTGCTGGCCGTAAACAATACCTCCCAGTCCCGACGCAAAGAACTGCTGCGCTCATTAGAGCCGTATGCGCTGGAGTTACTGACCGTCCCTGATATCAATGAGCTCAGCGGCCAGGGCAAGCACATCGACGACCTGCGTGAAGTGAAAATAGAAGAGCTGCTGGGGCGCGATCCCGTACCGCCCATCCCAGAGCTGCTCAGTCAGAATATCACCGGCAAACATGTCATGGTGACCGGGGCAGGTGGTTCAATCGGCAGCGAATTGTGCCGCCAGATTGCGCAGTTACATCCCGCCTCCCTGACCTTGTTCGAGCTGTCAGAATTTAACCTGTATCAGATTGAACATGAACTCAGCCGCACCTGTCCGGGTGTGCAGTTGTATCCGGTGCTGGCGTCTATTCAGGACTGTGATGCGGTGCGTCGCACGATGGAGGCCCGCAAGGTGCAGACTATCTACCATGCGGCCGCTTACAAACATGTGCCTATGATTGAGCACAATTCCGCGGCAGGGATCCGCAATAATGTGTTTGGTACGGCTAATGTGGCGCTGACGGCGGCTGAATTCGGGGTTGAAAAGTTTGTGCTGGTGTCCACTGACAAAGCTGTGCGGCCCACCAATGTCATGGGCGCTACCAAGCGGTTTGCTGAATTGTATGTTCAGGCACTGGCCGGGTTAGGCTGTGATACCGAATTTGCCATTGTGCGCTTCGGTAACGTGCTGGGGTCGTCAGGCTCCGTGGTGCCGGTATTTACGCAGCAAATTCAGAAGGGCGGGCCGCTAACCGTGACTCACCCGGATATTATCCGTTATTTCATGACGATCCCCGAAGCCGCACAACTGGTGATCCAGGCTGGCTCCATGGGCCGTGCCGGAGAAGTGTTTGTGCTGGATATGGGCGAGCCGGTGAAAATCGCTGATCTGGCGCGTAAGATGGCGCACCTCATGGGACTCAGCGTGTCTGAAAACGGTCCGGGAGTGGGCGACATCGAGCTGAAGTACACCGGCCTGCGACCCGGTGAGAAGCTGTATGAAGAGCTGTTGATTGACGATGCCGACACCACCACCGCACACCCGCGTATCATGGGAGCGAGCGAAGCGAAAATCTCCTTTGACGAGGTGGTAAGGCTGTTGGATCGGCTTAATTTTGCGCTGTTAAACCATGACGATGCTGAAGTCAGAGCATTGTTACTGGAAGCGCCGCTGGCCTATCAGCCTGTTGATCATACGGGCAAGTCCAATGTGAAGCAGGTCGACTTCAGGGCGGGAACCTTGCGCCCGGCAGTCGGACAGGCAGGTTAACAGTCAGGTAAGAAGTAGATGTACAGAGTACTGTTTTCAATGTGGCTGGGCCTGCTCAGCATTCCCTTGCATGCCGCACAGGCTGATATTCCCTTAGGGATTGGCGATGCCTTAAAAATTGTGGTGTTCAATGAGCCCGACTTGCTGGTGGATATGAAAATTGATGCCAACGGGGTTATCCATATGCCTTTGATTGGCGATATTCAGGCGGTGGGGCTCACTGCGCAACAGCTGGACGCGCAGATTACCGGGTTATTGCAGGCGGACTACCTGGTCGCGCCGCAGGTCTCCGTGATCGTGAAGGCGTTTCGGCCTTTTTATATCAAAGGCGAAGTGACCCGCGCCGGCAGTTACGACTATGTCATCGGGCTGACCGTGGACCAGGCGATAGCCATTGCCGGCGGCCTGCGAGAGCGCGCCGCTTCCGATGACTGGCAACTGATCCGCGGTCCACAGAAGCAGGTGCTCACCGTTAACGCCGACAGTCAGGTACTGCCGGGTGACATTATAGAAATTCCGGAGAGTTTCTTCTGATGTCCGGGACCGTGTCACAGGAAGTTACCTTCGACTTAGGGGATCTGTTTGGTTTTCTGTGGGCGAAAAAGTGGGCCATTACGGTCACGGCTACGCTGTTTATCATTCTGGGTTACATGTACGTGCAGTCGCTGCCCAGACTGTACGCAGCGTCCAGTACGCTATTGCTCAACGAAGACAGCAGCACCCTGCCACTGGCCGGCATGGCCGCACTGACCGGCTCGGCGGGCAGCCAGATGGACACCCACATTGAATTTATCCGCTCGCGGCAGTTTCTGTTAGATATTGTGAAAGACCAGCAGCTGCACCTGACCCCTGAATTCCTGCCCCCCCATGGTCCGAACGCAGGCGTGCCGGACATTGACCACACCGTATCGGTTATTCAGGAGGATCTCAGCCTGTCAGTTATTGCCGATACCAACATGCTGAAAGTCACTTTTGTTGCCCGCGACCCGGCCATTGCCATGCAGGTGGCGAACGTCATAGGGCCGGCATTTTTTGAGGACCAGGCCAGCCGTGAAAGTGGTCGGGTGGCATCGGCTTCACACTGGATCAGTGAGCAAATTGATACGGCCAGAGACATGCTGGACGCATCGGAATTACAGCTGCAGCAATTTTTAGAAGCCAACCAGCTGGTGGATGTGGGCAGCGAAATGGCGTTGCTACAGAACGAGATTGTGGCGTTAATGCGGGAACGCCTCAACGCCGAAAAGCAGCTGAGCGAGTTAGCGGCCAGTCTGGAACAGTTACAGCGCGCCAACGGCCAGCATGCCGCCATGCTCCAGGTGCCGTTTGTCGCGCAGAATGAATTCGTGCGTTCGCTGCGCGCTCAGCTGCAACGCCAGGAGGTGGCGCTGGATGAGCTGGCAAAGCGCTACAAACCCAAACATTATCGCTATGTAGCGGTACAAACGTCACTGGATACCCTGCGCGACGAACTTGCCGAAACCGTGACGGATATCCGTGCCGGTCTGGCCGAGCAAACCACGTCGTTGCAAGGCCGTATTGATGCGCTGTCCAACCAGATAGCGCAGGCGCGGCAGAAGCACACGGATATGGGGAATCTGGAGGTTCAGTTCACGCGGTTGCGTCGCGAGGTAGAGCTGAATCAGCAACACTATGATGTATTTCTGCGCCGTCTGCAGGATGCAGAGGTGCTGCAGGATCTCGGCTCACAACAAAATTTTCTGGTGGTGGATGCCGCCCGGCTGCCCACCCGCCCGGTGTCACCGCGGGTGGCGCTGGCGATGGCCGTGATTGGTGTGCTGTCGGTCTTTGCCAGTATTGCCTTGTGGCTGGTGATCCACCTGCTCAGCGATAAGCGCACCCGCTACAAACAGCTGCTTAAAGAAAACAATATTCCGCTGCTTGCTGAGCTGCCAAAGGCCAAGGGCGGCGCCAAAGTGGCCAGTGCGCTACGTATCGGTCAGGCCCGCCAGCACCACGCGATGGACGAAGCTATCCGCACGCTACGCACCGGGGTGCTACTGCACAGTGAAGAGCAGCAGGCCAGTGTACTGATGGTGTCGCGGGTTAAGGGTAACAGCGACAATGGGGACGTCACGGTACGGCTGGCTGAAAGTTTTGCCAATCTGGAAAAGACCTTGCTGGTTGAAGGTAACCTGCGCACGCCCTTTCTGCATGAGACCTATGCAGACGACAGCCTGACGGTGGGACTGTGTGACATGATCAGCGGGCAGGTTCGCTTTAGCCGGGCGGCATTTAAACCGCCTGAAAGCCGCCTGACCATTCTGCCGGCCGGTACCGTCCCGGAGGATCCTATGACTATTTTACGGCGCATCAGACTGGCAGCCCTGCTGAAAAAGCTCAGTACTGTGTACCAGCGGCTGCTGGTACACGCACCGCCGCTGAATAAAGTGTCTGACGGCCTGATATGGGCCCGCAAAGCCGATGCCACAATACTGGTATGCGATCTGGAAACCACCGAAACGGATGAATTGAAATTCGCGATTGATACGCTGAACGATAACGGACTTACCCTGCTGGGCGTAGTTTTCGAAAATGTCTGACTTTTTCACGATATTAGCAACAAATCGCCGCAATATTAGACTTAAAGCTAATATTTCAGCACCGCTGAACATGCTTTAATTTATTAAAATTACAACAATAAACAGGAACTTACCGTGCGCGCTCTCGTATTTATTTTGCTCCTCTTGCCGATGTCGTCATTCGCTGCATTTTACCACGTCGATGCGTGGTCCGAAGGTGACAACCTGGCCTTCGTGGATGATCAGACGGGGTTGTCCTGGCTGGCGCTTACTGAAACGTCTGGGTTGGCGTATACCCAGGCGGCACAGCGTTTTACCGGCTGGCGGGTAGCAGAATTCAGCGAGATAGCCTCGCTGTTTAAGACAGTCTTTACCAGCTACTCGCCTAACCAGAGCTCGCAATATCTAAAAGGCTGCGCCGCAAATTTATCCTGCTACGCCGAGGCCAGCCAGTGGCTCTCACTGTTTGGCAGTGTTGTTGATATTAATGGCGAATACACCCGCTATGCTTTTGGTCTTTATCGCAATGAAACGGGCGGGCTGTCCATGCTTGGGGCACGCACCAACAGCCAAATTCCCAAACCCAATAATGTCCGCGGCGATACCAACAACTACGGCCCAGGTTTCACGCCGTCCTACGACTATTATGAAGGGCGTCCCACTCCCTACAATTACGGCACCTATCTGGTGAAGGCGGCAGAGCCGGAATCATTACAATCCTCAGGCCCGCGTCTGCAGGCGCAGGTGGATGCGCCGCCAGGGGCGCTGCTGCTCGGACTGGCCGGGGCCATTCTATGGCGGCGCACGCGCGCCCGGCGCTAGCTGACAGGTCTGTTACGCTGCTTTCTTTCGAAGGCAGCTTCGCCTACCATAAGCCCTATCTGTCAGCCATCTGTACTCTTCATGCCATCACTGCAGTCTTACCATACTTTCGGGCTTACCAGTTCTTCTCAGCAGCTTGCCACGTTTCGCACTGTTGATGAATGCCGGCAGGCCTATTCCCGCGCGAGCCGAAACTATTTACTCGGTGGGGGCAGCAACACCCTGTTTCTGGAAGATTTTGATGGCCAGGTGCTGATCAATCAGATTAGCGGCATTACGCATCAGCAAACATCCGCGGGCCACCGCTTACGGGTGGGGGCCGGTGAAAACTGGCATGAACTGGTGACCACGTG
>JBPEWW010000270.1:0-5401 GCA_052032275.1 Alteromonas sp.
GCTGACCAGACAACCCGGTGCATCAGCACTTCCATGGCAGGCATCATCTGCAATTGCTTGAAGTACATCGGAGCTATGCCCCACATGGTGTAGGCGGCAATGGCACACATTACCCCGACCTGGGTGCGGTTGGCGGCGGATTCAGTCTGAGACACGCGTTCCCTTTAGATGGCTGGCGACAAGGACGGGCATTGTCGGTGAATGCCCGCCGCCGCGCAATACGAATTCGTTATGGTGTATAGCGGTGCGACCAGTGTCAGTTGGCAGCACCGCGACAACTACAGTAACAGCAGGGTTCCCAGCCCAAGGAAGGCCACAAAGCCCACAATGTCGGTCACTGTGGTGAGGATGACCGAACCAGACAACGCAGGATCGATGCGTAACTTATCCAGAATGACCGGCAGAAATACCCCGGCCAGCGCCGCGCAGACAATGTTCACCAGAATTGCCAGGCAGATAACCAGGCCCAGGATCACGTCGGTAAACCAGAAATACGCCACAATGCCAATTACCACCGCCCAGATAAGGCCGTTAACGCCGCCCACCTTCAACTCCTTGATCATCAGCGCCCGGAAGTTTGCGCTGGTCACCTGGCCAAGCGCCAGGCCCCGTACAATCAGGGTCAGGGTCTGACTACCGGCAATGCCGCCCATGCTGGCCACCACCGGCATCAGCACCGCCAGCGCGACGACCTGCTGCAGCGTGCCTTCAAACAAACCAATAAACCAGGAAGCCAGAAACGCCGTCAGCAGGTTAATGCCTAACCATACGGCGCGGTTGCGGGCACTTTTCGCCACCGGTGAAAACAAATCCTCGTCTTCATCCATACCCGCCGAGGCCATCACCTGACGCTCGTAGTATTCGTTGACCAGCTCACCGGCTGATTGAATATCCAGCCGTCCCAGCAGCTTATTCGCTTCATCCACCACCGGCAGTGAGCCATACCCTGAGCGCTGCACCTGCAGTGAGGCGGCGGTGCTTTCATCGGTGCCTTTGAGCACCGGAATACTTTCTTCGGTGAGCTCCACCAGCGGCACATGTTCCGGCGCGCCAAACAACCGGCTCAGGCGCACCGCGGCAGAAAACTGCCCGGAGCGGTTAACCAGAAACACGGTATCGCAATGGGCCGGCACATTCCGGCGGATCAGACGCAGGCCTTCTCGTACTTTGGCGTTGAGCGGCAGCACCAGCAATTCGTGACTGATCCAGTGGCCAATTTCTTCATCTTTAAACTGGGTCGCTTCGCGGAAGTAACCTTGCTGACGACCATCCAGCGCTGCATAGGCCAGGTCCACCAGCCGGGAGGGTAAGGAATCGAGCAGCTCCAGCAGATCTTCCGCTTCAATATCATTGAAGATGGCCGCCCATTCGTTGTCCTGCACAGCATCAATAAGAATTTCCCGGGGATCGCTGCGCATTTCTACCAGCACATCGAGTTTGCGGTCCCGCGGGATCCCTTCCCACACCGCTATCCGTCGGTCGACGGGCAGTGACTCGAGCAGGGTGGCAATGTACACATCGTCCTGCGCCGCCAGCGCGGCGAGAATGGCCGCCGGATCGTCGGTGGGCCCCTCGGTTACAAACTCTTCAATGAGATCGGGTAACGGTTCTGCCATGCCCTGTCTCCTTTCAATAGTGTGGCCACGCCACGATTAAGCGCAATCAGTTGCCATACCGTTAATACCGGCTGGCTAGCCGAGCATATAGGTGCCCGTTCCAAACGCAATATGGTCGCCTTGCTCGTTATGTAATTCCATACGGCACACCGCCACCCGACGGCCTTTGCGGATAACCTTGGCGGTGGCAATAAAACGCTGCCCCCGGCCCGGGCGCAGATAATCAACCCGCATGTCGACGGTGCCCATACTGGCCAGGTTCGCCTGCAGCTCAGGCAACTCGTCATCGTCGGTTAAGCGGATGGCCTGGACAATGGCCACCAGGCCGCCCACGGTATCCAGTAAACTGGCGGTCACCCCGCCATGCAGGATCTTTTGCAGCGGATTGCCGGTCAGGCTGTCCTGCCAGGGTAGCTCCAGACGCAGCTGATCATGATCCTGGACAATTTCGACGCCCAGCAGGGTATTGAACGGCATCTGGTCGCGAAACAGGGAAATAACCTGGTCGGTCAGTGTGTCTCTGAGTGAAGCAGTCATAAGCGCTCTTTTACAAAACGGCGTGGTGTTATTGTACCTGCAATTCTGCACGACGCCATATTTGTCAGCGAAAACAGCCACTTTCAGGCAAGCCCCTGGTTTTTAGGCCAGATTTGCCCATTCCCCCGTGAAGCTTGCACTAAAAACGCGTAAAATCCCCGCCCATGAATATGCCCGTTGTTAACGCTGCCCCTACCGACCCGTCTTCGCCTACGCCCCAGTCAGTGCTGGAGCAGGTTTTCGGCTACGCCACATTCCGCGATGGCCAGCAGCAGGTGATTGAACACCTCTGCGAGGGCGGTGACGCGCTGGTCCTGCTGCCCACCGGCGGCGGCAAGTCATTGTGCTATCAAATCCCGGCGCTGGTGCGACCGGGCACCGCCATTGTGGTGTCACCACTTATCTCACTGATGCAGGACCAGGTGGAGCAGTTACAGGCCCAGGGCGTCCGGGCCGCGTACCTGAACTCCTCACTGGATATGGACGTGCAACTGCAGGTGCAGGACACCCTGCGTGACGGCGGCTACGACCTGCTATATGTGTCGCCCGAGCGTTTGCTGCAACACCATTTTCAGGCCCTGCTGCAGGCCGTGACCGTCTCGCTGTTTGCCATTGATGAAGCGCATTGCGTGTCGCACTGGGGCCACGACTTCCGGCAGGATTACCGCATGCTGGGCCAGATCAAACACCGCTTCCCGGACATTCCGGTGGTCGGCCTCACCGCCACCGCCGATGTGGCTACCCAGGCGGATATCCAGGCGCAGCTCAATTTACAGTCGCCGCTGATTTACAAAGGCAGCTTTGACAGGCCGAATATTCGTTATCGGGTGATGTCCAAGTATAAAGCCTTCGAACAGGTGGTAGCGTATGTGAAACAACAGGATGGCAGCGGCATTATTTATTGTAACAGCCGCGCCAAGGTCGATGATCTGAACGCCAAGCTGTACCGTCAGGGATTTAAAAGCGCCGCGTACCATGCCGGCAAAGACGCCGATGAGCGGGAGTTTGTCCAGCGCCAGTTCCTCAACGATAAAGTGGACGTGGTGGTCGCCACGGTGGCCTTCGGCATGGGCATCAACAAATCCAACGTGCGTTACGTGGTCCACCACGATGTGCCCCGCAGTGTGGAGAGCTATTACCAGGAAACCGGCCGTGCCGGCCGTGACGGGCTCGATGCCGAGGCCCTGTTGCTGTTCGACGAAAAAGACAGTGCCCGGGTCAAGCAGTGGATAGAACAGGGTGAAAATGCCGAGCGCACCGAAGTGGAAGTGCAGAAGTTCGCCGCTATGGAGTCGTTTGCCGAGGCGCAGACCTGTCGCCGTCAGGTGCTGCTGAATTACTTCTCCCAGTTCAGCGACAGCGCCTGTGGAAACTGTGATATTTGTCTCGACCCGCCCAAAATGGTGGACGGCGTGGTCACCGCACAGAAAGTGCTGTCATGCATCCTGCGCCTTCAGCAGCAGGCCGCCACCCAGCAGGTAATTGATGTTTTGCGTGGTAAGCAACTGCGCCGGTTGCAGGAAGCCGGGCATGATCGGCTCAGTACCTACGGAATTGGCAAAGACCAGTCAGACTCCTACTGGCACAACATAATGAATCAGTTAATTCATCAGGGGCTGATCCGGGTGGACATTACCGCCAATGCCGCACTCAGGCTCACGGAAGCCGCCCGCCCCGTGCTGAAAGGGGAAGTGGCGCTGAAACTGGCCGTGCCGCGGCTGGAGTTTAAACCGGATAAGAAAGCCCGGCATGCGCCTGCTAACTATGATCGTACTCTGTTTGTACGCCTTAAACACCTGCGCAAGGTGCTGGCAGAAGAGCACGAAGTGCCTCCTTATGTAGTGTTCAGTGATGCCACGCTGGTCGACATGGCTGCCAAACAGCCCACCAGTACCGCCGCCATGCTGGATATCAGCGGCGTCGGCCAGACCAAGCTGGCCCGCTATGGTGAAGCGTTTTTGCAGCTTATTGACGATTACCTGAATAAAGAATTAGCCTGACCTCGTCAGGCGTAGTCGTACTGACCGCCTTTTTCCAGTGCCCGTTGATACGCCGGCCGGGCGTGTACCCGTTTGACGTAGCTGGTGATAGCCGCCAGGTTACCGGCCTGCCCCGATGCCACCAGCGACTCCAGCGGAAACAGCATCTGCACATCCGCCCCGGTCGGCCGGTCGCCAGCGAACCAGTCATTGGCCGCCAGGTAGGACTCCACATACCGCAGGCTTTTATCCAGATTGGGGCCATAATAGGCAGCCAGGATGCCGTCTATCAGTTTGTTGGCGATGGGTTTAACGAAAAATGGTTTGGAGGCCTTGGCCCGTGCCTTTTCCAGCACCAGCCTGGCCACCATTGGCGGCATCAGTGAGCCCTCAGCAAAATGCAGCCAGAACAGATACTGCTGATACGCGGCCGCGTCGTCGGGCGGCGCAAAGTGGTCGGTGGCATACTCGCGCACCAGATATTCAATGATGGCCCCGGACTCTGCCAGCGCACCGGCCGGCGTGGACAGTACCGGGGCGCGTCCCAGCGGATGCACGGCTTTTAATTCAGCCGGCGCCAGTTTGGTGGCCGGATCCCGCTGGTACACCTCCAGGGTATAGTCTGCTCCCAGTTCCTCCAGCAGCCACAGGATACGCTGCGAGCGCGAATTATTTAAATGGTGCAGTGTTAGCATATTTCCCTCTGAAAAGCGGCTCAGGCAGCTGGCCCGTGTCCATGCGCTCAGCGCCCTGGTCTGAAAAGAACACAATGATTGTTATCGGGTTTCGGCGTGGGTGCCGGTGTTACTGGTATAATATACACAGGTCAGGCCAGATAAGTTTAGCCAAATTAACAATTTATTGAACACCACCCCAGGCTTCGAAACGGCGTATCCGGACATGGTATACTGTCCGGGTATTCGAGTCAGACAACGGGAGTCCTGTGACACTTACTCATCACTACGCCAATAGCCTGCCTGACCTGGTTAGTCAGGTGAGCCCCCAGCCGCTTAACGGATTGCGCCTGCGCCTCGTCAACCGCGCCCATGCTGAGGCACTGGCACTGCCCGGTGCCTGGTGGCAGGACAACTGGATGGTTAACGCGCTGCAGGATAGCAACTCAGAACTGAGCAAAGGGGCGGTAGCGCAAAAGTACGGCGGCCATCAGTTTGGCCACTGGAATCCAGCGCTGGGTGACGGCCGCGGGCTGTTGCTGGGCGAGGCCGCTGATGCTGCCCTGGGACCACAGGATCTGCACCTGAAAGGCGC
>JBPEWW010000271.1:0-5773 GCA_052032275.1 Alteromonas sp.
TGCTCAGCGGTAGCCAGGCAGGCTGGGTGATTCTGGGCGCGCTGGCTGCATTAAGCCTGGGGCGCTCGGCATGTTCGTTAACCGTCAAGGATATGGAAGGCGATGTTGCTGCGAAAGGGGAACGGGGTAAACTGGTGGGCATTGCGTCTACGGCATCCGGGATTGTAACGCTGCTGGTGGCCGTACCACTGGTTTATTTTGAGCAACAGCTGGGTGATAAGGTGATTTACGGCTTGCTGGGCGCTGCCGCGTTGGCGTTTCTGATCACCTTTGCCATTATTTTCCCCATTAAGACCTATGTCGATGTACAAAAAGGACAGGCCAAGCGGGATAAAACCCGGTTCTGGCAATTCGACAGTGTGGTGTACCGTTTTATTCTGGTACGGGGGCTGTTTGTTCACTCGGCGCTGGTTGCGCCTTACTTTATGCTGGAGAGTGATTTTGGGGCAGAGCGCCTGTTGCCCCTTTATTTGGCTGCCCAGGCGGCGGCCACCATGCTTTCATCGTTTTTCTGGGGCACCGTGTCTGATAAAAGTGCCCGCCTTACCCTGCAACTGGCAGGAGCATTAGCCACCCTCGCGTGTGCAGGTTTACTGATGCTGAACGACCCGTCACTGTGGCTGTCAGCGTTGCTGTTTTTTGTGCTGTCGGTAGCGCATTCCGGCGTCAGGACCGGCAGGAAAACCTACAGCCTGGATGTTAAAAGCGGTCAGGATCGCACTGAGCTGGTGGGCTTCAGTAATACGGCCATCGGTATCATTCTGCTGGGGTTCGGTGCTTTATATGCCGCGGTTAAGCCGCTCCTGCCGTTTTCGGTGGTATACCTGATGGCAGGGTTTCTGATACTGGGGGTGGTGCTGACGGTAATTTTACCGCCAGAAAAAGGTGAGGCCAGCTAAGCAGCGGCCTCAGGTTTGTTTATTTTGCGGCCATTGCGGCAGCCACTTTGGACACGGGGGGCCGGTTCAGTACCGCGCTGATCATGTCAGTGGCCCGTAACAGCCCTGACAGCGAGACGCCGGTGTGGATCCCCATGCCATCCAGCATGTACAGCACATCTTCAGTGGCCACGTTACCACTGGCGCCTTTTGCATAGGGGCAGCCGCCCAGTCCGGCCACGGCACTATCAATGCTGGTAATGCCGTGCTCCAGTGCCACCAGCAGGTTTGCCAGTGCCTGCCCGTAGGTGTCATGAAAATGCGCCGCCAGTGCGTCGGCGGGCACCTGCTGCAGCACCGCCTCCAGCATGCGGGCAGTTTTCACCGGCGTGCCGGTACCAATGGTGTCTCCCAGTGACACCTCGTAGCAGCCCATATCTAACAGGGTTTTACTGACATCGGCGACAGCCTTGGGGGCGATATCACCCTCATAGGGACAGCCCAGTACACAGGACACGTAACCACGCACCCGCACACCCCGCTCCTGGGCAGCCTGCATCACTGGTTCGAACCGGGCAAGGCTCTCGGCCACCGAACAGTTGATGTTTTTCTGTGAAAACGACTCTGAGGCTGCGCCAAACACCGCCACCTCATCGGCGCCGGCCGCCACTGCGTTTTCAAACCCTTTTATATTTGGGGTCAGGGCGGAGTAGGTGACCCCGGGTTTACGACGGATGCCGGCAAAAACGTCCGGTGAGTCAGCCATTTGCGGCACCCATTTGGGTGACACAAAACTGCCGGTTTCAATGCGGGTAAGTCCGGCATCCGCAAGCAAATCCACCAGCGCAATTTTCTGCGCACTGCTGACCGTCACTTTTTCATTTTGCAGGCCGTCCCGTGGTCCCACCTCTACCAGGCTGACGGATTCAGGATAGCGCTTACTCATCTTCTGTAAACGCCAACAAGGTAGCGCCCCCGTCTACCAGTTCGCCTGGTTTATAGTAAAACTCACTGACCGTACCGTCGGTGTGCGCTTTAATACCATGTTCCATTTTCATGGCTTCCATCACCAGCAAGGTGGTCCCTTTGCTGACCTTTGTGCCTGGCTCAACCAGCAAATCGACAATGGTCCCATTCATCGGTGCGGTATAACCGCCGGGACCGACTGCGTCAGCATCATCACCGTAATCCGGCAACTGCTCGCTGAAATGGTAGGCCGCGTCAGACGCGAATAAAACATAATTATTTTGCTGTTGTGACCAGGTAAAGCGTTGCCGGTGTCCATCTATGTGCGCGTGCAGACTATGCGCATCAATATGGCCCGACACCGTCCAGGCATGGTCGGCCGCGGTGACGCGCCAGGTAGGGGCGGCACCCTGACTGGAGGGAAGGGTGGCAACCGTCACCTCATGCTCATCGTCGCCATAGCACAAGGTAATGGTTTGCGTATGCGCTTCATTGGCACGCCAGGCTGTGGGCTGGGCCCAGGGTGAGGTTGCATCGCCGGGCGACACGTCGCAGCTGTGTTGCTTTTGCAGTAACACCAGTAATGCCATGACCGGGAGCCGGTCAACATTCAGGCTGCCACGGGCGGCAAACAAACTGTCCTGGTGTTTCTCAATAAAAGTGGTAACCAGCTCGGCGTCACGAAAGGCTTTATTGGCCGCAACATTGTACAGGAACTCAATGTTAGTCGTGACTCCATCAATGTGGTACTCACGGAGCGCTTTAAGCAGCCGCTCCAGGGCGATATCCCGGTTTTCGCTCCATACCACCAGCTTGGCAATCATGGGGTCGTAGTACACTGATACTTCGTCGCCCTCTACCACGCCAGTATCGACCCGTACATGGGCGTCTTCCTGCGGCGGCTGCAACAGGCTGAGGGTGCCGGTGGCCGGCAGAAAGTCGTTGTCGGGATCTTCCGCGTAGATACGGGCTTCAAAGGCATGCCCACGAATACTTAGCGCGTCTTGCGTTTTCGGCAACGGGTTGCCTTCTGCAATCCGTATTTGCCACTCCACCAAATCTTCACCGGTGATCAGTTCTGTTACCGGGTGCTCTACCTGCAGCCGGGTGTTCATTTCCATGAAATAGAAGGAGCCGTCGGCATCCAGCAAAAATTCCACGGTTCCCGCGCCGACATAATCAATGGCCTGCGCGGCCTTGATAGCGGCTTCACCCATGGTCGTGCGTAAGGTGTCCGTCATACCCGGCGCGGGGGCTTCTTCGATGACTTTCTGATGGCGGCGCTGTACCGAACAGTCGCGTTCAAATAAAAATACGCCGTCGCCCTTGCTGTCGCAAAAGACCTGGATTTCTACGTGACGGGGCTGGGTAAGGTACTTTTCAACCAGCATAATATCGTCACCGAAGCTGGCCATGGCTTCCCGCTTCGCGGCGGCCAGCGCCTCATCGAACTGGTCTTCCGACCATACCTGGCGCATGCCTTTCCCGCCACCACCGGCAGCGGCTTTCAGCAACACCGGATAGCCCATTTTATCGGCAGCGGCTTTGAGGGTGTCACGATCCTGGTCATCACCATGGTAGCCCGGCACCAGGGGTACGCCGGCTTTTTCCATGATGGTCTTGGCCGCGGATTTCGAGCCCATGGCTTCAATAGACGATGCCGGCGGGCCGATGAAGATGACGTTGTTTTTCGCACAGGCGTTGGCAAAGGCC
Organism: Alteromonas sp.; assembly: GCA_052032275.1. Classification (GTDB taxonomy): domain Bacteria; phylum Pseudomonadota; class Gammaproteobacteria; order Enterobacterales; family Alteromonadaceae; genus Alteromonas. The sequence goes on from JBPEWW010000271.1 coordinate 3,558, forward strand.
GCGTTCTCAGACAAAAAACCGTAGCCCGGATGAATGGCATCCACATTGAGCTTTTTGGCCGCCGCAATGATCCGGTCGGCCTGCAGGTAACTGTCTTTGGACGGCGCCGGGCCCACGTGAATAGACTCATCTGCCATCTTCACATGCAGGGCATTGACATCGGCATCTGAATACACGGCCACCGTGGCAATGCCCAGGCGCCGGGCGGTTTTGATAACACGGCAGGCAATTTCGCCGCGATTAGCAATTAATAGTTTGCGGATCATAGTGTTACTCCTGCCAGCGTGCCGGACGTTTGTCAAAAAAGGCGTGCAGACCTTCCTGGCCTTCTTCCGATACCCGGATAGTTGCAATCATCTTGCTGGTATCCTGCATCAGTGTGTCATCCACCGGACGATAAGCCACCTCGCGGATCAGGGATTTGGCCTGACTGACCGCGTCAGGACCGTTTTTCAGCAGGTTGCCGATCAAATCATTGATGGTGGTATCCAGTTCTTCCTCGGTCACGGTTTCACTTAGCAAACCCAGTCGACGCGCCCGGCGCGCTGAGAAAACTTCTGCAGTCTGAAAGTAGCGACGGCACACCCGGGGGCCCATTGCCTCAATGACGTACGGGCTGATGGTGGCTGGGATAAGCCCAATTTTCACTTCGCTTAAGCAGAATTTACTGAGTTTGCTGCCCACCGCCATATCACAGCAGGCAATCAGGCCTACCGCACCGCCGAACGCTGCCCCCTGTACCCGTGCTATAGTTGGCTTGGGCAGGGTATTCAGGGTATGCAGCATGGTCGCCAGCGACATGGCGTCGGCGTGATTTTCTTCGTAACTGTAGTCAGCCATGCGCTGCATCCAGCGCAGATCACCGCCGGCACTAAAGCTTTTGCCTTCGGCCTGCAGTACAACTACCCGTACCTTGTCGTCGGCACCGGCGTGGTTGAAGTAAGCTGTCAGCCCGGCAATCATGTCATCGTCAAAAGCGTTATGCTTTTCTGGGCGGCTCAGCGTGATGTAGGCTACGCCTCGCTCGTCAATATGGTATTGAATCGCGTTATTTTCGGTCGTCATCATGTCTGTCCTTACATCCGGAAAATGCCGAAGCGGGTGTCGTCAATCGGTTTATTCAGGGCGGCAGACAGTGACAAGCCCAGCACCATGCGGGTGTCTGCCGGATCGATCACGCCATCGTCCCAGAGGCGGGCTGAGGCGTAGTAAGGGTGTCCCTGGCTTTCGTAGGTATCGACAATCGGCTTACGAAATGCGGCTTCCTCTTCCTCGCTCCAGCTTTCACCGGCACGATCTTTCTGGTCACGTTTCACCTGCGCCAGTACCCCTGCGGCCTGCTCACCGCCCATCACGGAAATGCGTGCATTTGGCCACATAAACAGGAAGCGCGGATCATACGCGCGGCCACACATACCATAATTGCCGGCGCCGAAACTGCCACCAATTAATACTGTCAGTTTCGGTACCTGGGCACAGGCTACCGCCGTCACCATTTTGGCCCCATGTTTGGCGATACCGCTGGCTTCGTACTGTTTACCCACCATGAATCCGGTGATGTTCTGCAAAAATACCAGGGGGATTTTCCGCATGGCACATAACTCAACAAAGTGCGCGCCTTTTAACGCGCTTTCGCCGAATAAGATGCCGTTATTTGCCACAATGCCCACCGGATAGCCGAAGATGCGCGCAAAACCGCAAACCAGCGTGGTGCCGTAAAGGGGTTTAAACTCATCAAATTCTGACCCGTCCACAACCCGGGCAATAATTTCTCGTACATCGAAGGACTTGCGGGTATCTTTGGGAACAATGCCGTAAATTTCGCGGGTGTCATAGAGCGGCTCGACCACCGGGCGCACGTCCAGTTGCACGTCTTTGGTACGATTAAGCCGGCCGACGGCGTCGCGGGCGAGTTTCAGCGCGTGGTGGTCATTGTTGGCCAGTTGGTCCGCCACGCCCGATGTGCGGGTATGGACATCGCCGCCACCCAGTTCCTCGGCACTGACTACTTCACCGGTGGCCGCCTTGACCAGCGGCGGGCCCCCTAAGAAAATGGTGCCTTGCTCTTTGACAATGATACTTTCATCGGCCATGGCGGGCACATAAGCGCCCCCCGCGGTACAGGAGCCCATCACTACGGCAATTTGCGGAATATTCTGGGCCGACATATTGGCCTGATTGAAGAAAATACGGCCAAAATGGTCTTTATCCGGAAA
>JBPEWW010000272.1:0-4273 GCA_052032275.1 Alteromonas sp.
CCTGAATCAGCAAATTCTGTATACCGCCAAGCTTCACCTGGCCACCCGCATCGAGCAGGGCTCATTACAGGCCCCCGAGCTGGCTAACGCAGAAATCCGTCAGGTTGGTGAAGATAAGCAATACACGGATATCGTCAATGGCAGACGTTATCAGGTGATTGAGCGCAACTTTGCGGTAGTGCCGCAAAAGTCCGGCACCTTCACCCTGCGCGGTCCGGTATTTCAGGGTGAAGTGATGGCCGCCAACAGCAATCAACGCTTTGGTTTCTTTAATCGCACTCAGCAGGTTAACCGGGTTGGCCCGGATATCACGATTGAAGTAAAACCGGTCCCTGCAGATATCGATTACCACTGGCTGCCCAGTGAGTTTGTAGGACTGGACGAAGAATGGCCGGAGCAGGAGTCCTTTACGGTGGGTGAGCCGGTCACCCGGGTACTGACGTTAACGGCTATGGGTGTGGTAGAGGAGCAGCTGCCGGAGCTGCCCAGCCATTATCCGCCCGGGTTTAAGCTTTACCCCGACCAGGCCTCGACGGCGACGGTGGAAAAAGACAACCTGCTGATTGCGCAACGGGTAGAGTCGCTGGCGATGATCCCCACCAGAGCGGGTGATTTTGTGTTACCGGAAGTCACCGTACCCTGGTTTAATGTGCTCACCGGGGAAACCGAGTATGCCACCCTGCCCGCACGTACGATCACCGTGGCCCCTGCTGCGGCAAGCCAGTCCACACCGCCTGCGGGACAACCGCAGCGCACGGCTGAGACGCCAGCCGCCGCAGCCGCGCAGGACACCGACCGCGTGCCGCTTTCGCAGCCCTCTTATTCCTTCAACCTGTATTTAGCCGGCGCGCTGGCCATCGCGCTTTGCGGCTGGCTGGGGACCTGGCTGTATTACCGGGGCCGGACAGGTGCTGAATCCAGCCCGGCGGGCACGCCCAAACCGGTAGCAACAACCGAAAAGCAGGCGTTCTCTGAGCTGTTACGCAGGGTGGACAGCGGCGAGCCTGCCGCTATCCAGGCCAGCCTGCATGACTGGCTGCGTACACTGTTACCCCGGCAGACTCCCGCGGTGGTGTTGTCTGCCAACCCTACATTCAGCGAAGTACAACACCAGCTTAATCAGTTGCTGGCAGCCCGTTACGGCGCGCAACCTCAGGCCTGGCAGGCGAGCGAGATGCGCAGTGCCCTCACCCGGGCCCGGGATTCGTTAAACAAACAGCAACACAGTAGCGAGGCGCGCTTGCCTGAACTTTACCCCGATGGTAAATAAACGATACAGCGCTGGGTAGCCGTGGCGGCAATACCCCATGGCGGCGCTAACCGGCCAGGTTTCCCGGCTACCCCAGTTTTTCCAATTGCATATTAGGGAGATACCCATGCTCACATCCCGCTGGCGACTGACGCCTTTAGCGTTAACCTTGTCTGCCCTGGTAGCCTGCTCGCCTGCCGAGCAAGCCTCCACGCAGCAGCAACCTTCCCCCGCTGCCGCAGATGAACCGGCAAATACCATGGCCGAAAAGTCTGAAGCGGAGCGCCTGCAGGACTTTTTCGAACGTACTTTTGAAGAAGATCTGCGCGAGTCGCCGGTATTCCAAAGCTATTTGGGCATTAAGTGGGATTACGGTAAATGGGACGATATGTCGGAAGAGCACCTGGATCGTCAGATCGCCGTGGCTAAAAACCGGCTGGAAACCCTGGCCATGTTCGATACCGAACAACTGTCCGACCAGGAAAAACTGAGCTTGCGGTTATATCGTCTGGGCCTTGAGCGGGATATCGACAATGATCGCTTCCGCCATCATAGCTATATTATGCACCAGTACCGCGCTGTGCATACTATGGTGCCCAGTTTTCTGATTAACATTCACCGGGTCGACAGCAAGGCGGATGCGCAGGCGTATATCAGCCGGCTGGACAGTGTCGACACCCTGTTTGATCAGGTCATTGCGCAACTTAAGCTGCGTGAAGAGGCCGGGGTGTTCCCACCGCAGTGGGCCTATGACCAAATGATTGCGGCTTCCAACAACGTCATTTCCGGCGCGCCTTTCGATATCAGTGACACGCCCTCCACGCTGTGGGCCGATGTTCAGGAAAAAATTGATGGCCTGGATATCAGCGAGGTGGAAAAACAAAACCTGAAAGGGGAAGCGAAATCAGCACTGCTGACTTCCGTGAAATCCGGATACGAAGCCCTGATCGACGCCCTGGCCAGTCAACAGCCACTCAGTCCCGAAGGGGATGGCGTCTGGCGCTTACCAGAGGGGGATAAGTGGTATCAAAACCGTCTGCACTATTTCACCACCACCACGATGACTGCCGACGAGGTGCATCAGGTAGGCCTTGAAAATGTCGAACGGATCCACGCTGCCATGCGCAATATTATGCAGCAGGTGAATTTTGAAGGTGACCTGCAGGCGTTTTTCGCGTTTATGCGCGAAGATGAGCAGTTTTATTATGCCAACACGTCAGAAGGCCGCCAGCAATATCTGAATGATGCCAAACAGGCCATTGACGATATGCGTAAGGCTATTCCTGAGTATTTTGGTATTTTACCCAAAGCCGATGTTGTCGTTAAACGGGTTGAGGCCTTCCGCGAGCAGTCAGCCGGCAAGGCGTTTTATCAGAACCCCGCTCAGGATGGCAGCCGGCCGGGAATTTATTACGCCAACCTCTACGATATGAAGTCGATGCCGAGCTATCAGCTGGAAGCCCTGGCGTACCATGAAGGGATCCCGGGCCACCATATGCAGCGGGCTATTGCGCAGGAACTGGAGGGGATCCCGCAGTTTCAGAAGTTCCAGAGCTTTACCGCCTATACGGAAGGCTGGGGCCTCTACTCTGAAGAGCTGGCCAAGGATATGGGCTTTTATAAAGACCCGTACGCTGACTTCGGGCGGCTGGCGATGGAGCTGTGGCGGGCGTGCCGTCTGGTGGTCGATACCGGCATCCACGCGAAACAATGGAGCCGGGAAAAAGCTGTGCAGTATTTAATTGAGAATACTCCGAATCCGGAGTATGACGCCCAAAAAGCCATCGAGCGTTATATTGCCATGCCAGGCCAGGCGACCGCGTATATGATAGGGAAGCTGGAAATTATGGCCTTACGGGAACGGGCGAAGTCGGAACTGGGCGATAAGTTCACCTATGCAGGCTTTCATGATGAAGTACTGAAAGACGGCACAGTGCCGTTATCCATTCTTGAAGAAAAAATCACCCAGTGGATTGCCACGGTGAAAGCTAAGGAGTAACGCCGCTAAGGCGCTCTTCTCACCGCCCGGTCGTCATGCCGGGCGCGTGCAGCGAGCCTGCAGCCTGCGCTGGCCTGCCGGCTGCCGTAACTTCCCTCTGCGGCCACCCTCTTAAATAGGATATACTTATCTGGCAACCCCCTACTCCCGCCATCACCGGCTAGCTGCAGAGAATATTTATGTTCCGGCGAAATAATTCTTCCGACAAGCAGGTCTTATCGGATATGAAACAAAAACAACAACGATACGAAGCCCTGGTGCACGCGTTTCATGCCGATATCTACCGTTATGCATTCTGGCTGGTTAAAGATAAAAGCATCGCCGAAGACATTGTCCAGGAGACGTTCCTGCGTGCCTGGCGCTCGCTGGATTCACTCAAGGATGAAATGGCCGCTAAAGCGTGGCTGATCACCATATTGCGGCGCGAAAATGCCCGGCGCTTCGAGCGCAGGCAACTGGAGACCACCGAACTGAACAATGAGGTGGTGGCAGATGACACCGCCAGCTCAGATGCATCGCTGCGCGAGCGTGATTTACACCGGCTGCTGGGCGGGTTAAGTGAAGAGTACCGCGACCCCCTGGTTTTGCAGCTCATTTTCGGCTTTACCGGCGAAGAAATCGCCAGCCAACTGCAGCTCAATAAAAACACCGTAATGACCCGTCTGTTCAGAGCCAGAAATCAGATCCGGGATGCATTGCAAAGACAAGATAACCAACGAGGTCGTCACAGTGGATGAGTTAGAATTCCGGCGTCGTGTCTACGCCGATCCAGACACTACAGACCAGGCCGTTGTGGCGGCAGCGAAAGCCGACCCAGCGAAAATGGCGTTCTGGCAAGAGCAGAAACACCTCAACCGGGCACTTACCGCGACCGCGCAGGTGGAGGTTCCGCCCGATCTTGCGCACCGCTTAATCTGGCAGCAATCTGCCAATGAGTTTGTCAGACAGCGTAAACGCAACAGATGGTACGTGGCCCTGGCTGCCTCTGTGGCGTTCGCAATTGGCCTGAGTATCACCCTGCTGCC
>JBPEWW010000273.1:0-1564 GCA_052032275.1 Alteromonas sp.
GGAATACCGGATCGAACGCCGCATTGGCCGCCATCACTTTCTGGTACTGCTGAAGCTCTCCTTCGTCCAGCTGCTGCTGGAGCGGATGGTACATCAGTATGCTGTTGATAAGCTCAGCTACCGCTACCGCCCGCGCGGTAAACGGCAGAGTCAAAAACGCCAGGCCTAAAATCCATGTTTTCATTAACGGCTCCGCTGCGCATTGCCCGCCGGATTCTGCGGCGGAAAGTTGTTCAGTTGTCGCCATAACTCGTACCCCAACGAGACTTCCTCCAGCAAAATCCACGCCTTGGCACGGCTTCCTAACCGCACCGCCTGGGTGTTCGGCCAGTTATCGTGCGCTTCAGGCGCAATCCAGACAAAGAAACGGCCGGAGGTATCGGCGAGCGGCTCCACATAGACCACCTCCCCGGCGAAGGTGCCCACCGACGTACCTGGCCAGCCACTAAACTGAAAGGCCGGCCAGCCTTCAAACTGCAAGCGTGCCTGCGCACCGGGGAACACTAACGGCGCATCCATGCCACTGACTGCCACACGGACAGCGCGCTCGAAGTTGACCGGTACAAATTGCGCAATCGGCTCTCCGGCGCTGATGTACGTGGCCTGTCCACCGGCAATAAGCTGTGTGACCACCCCATCCGCGGGGGCGTATTTGGTGAGCGTATTCTGGCGGGCCAGGGCCATTTGCACGGCATTCACCTCGGCCGCCGACTTTGCGGCCTTCGCATTAAGCGACTGTAGCCTGATTTCCGCCGCTTCCACCGTCTTCTCAGACACCACTCCCTCAGATAATAAGGTACGCTGCCGCTGCAGGTTCGCCTGTGCGTTGGCTACCGCGGCCTCATCCGCTGCCAGCATTGCCTGGGTTGTCTGCAACTGGTTTTGCAGTTTATTCAGTCGCTGGGCATCAATGTCGGTGAGTGTGACAATGGGATCGCCAGCGCTGACCCTTGCCCCTTCCTGCACATGCCAGGTAGCAATTTGCCCCGGCACCAGCGCAGAAATGGCCTGTGGTCGCTGCGCCGGGTTTAGCGATGCGACTGTGCCCTGCCCGTGGGCGGTTTGTATCCACGGCGTCAGCCATAACACAACCCCGGCCATGGTCACTAAAGTCACGATGACCAGTGCAAGTGTCTTGTGCACCGAGCTGACTTTTGCGGTAGAGACGGCTGCCATCGTTTGCAGGTACTGTTGTGCGGATGGAGATGTCATGAGTGTTCTCCCTGGTCACTGAAATATTCCATATAGGCGCGCTCTTCCACGTGCACTATGCCGTCGAATACTTTGGCATCTGGTTTATTGGTGAAATACAGCACTACCGAGGGCAGAGTCGCTATATGCGCAAGCAAGCGGTGGCGCAGTGACTCGGGGATGGCATCAAAGTGCTGATTTAGAACCAACACGCTGGGCTTCGACAATATGGCGGCGGCCAGCTTTAACAATAACAGCTCCAGTGGCTGTAGCGGACTGCCCATTACTGAGAGCCGGGTATCCATACCCTCAGGTAACTGTTCTACGGTGGCCAGCAATTCCACGTTGTCCAATGCCTGGTGCATTTGTGCCA
>JBPEWW010000274.1:0-2831 GCA_052032275.1 Alteromonas sp.
GGGTAAACGGTCACTATGCAGGGTATTCCCAGGACAGTAAGACGGCGGCCGAATTTGATATTACCGACTGGGCAAAAGCCGGCGAAAACCTGATCGCCTTTGAGGTCTATCAGTGGTCCGACGGCTCTTTTCTGGAGCTGCAGGATATGTGGCGGCTGAACGGTATCGAGCGCGAGGTTTACCTGTATCGTACCCCGCATACCTACCTGCAGGACATTCACCTCAATAGCACGCTGGACGACAGTTATCAGCACGGCGAACTTTCCCTGACAATAAGCGGCGCGGGGGCAGCCCCTGGCGCCAATCACCAGGTCGATGTAAGTCTGTTCAACCCCACCGGGGATCTGGTCTGGCAGCAAAATACCGCATTAACCGAGGCCACAACACTGGACCATACTGTTGAGCACGTAGCGGCGTGGAGTGAAGAGTCGCCGTCACTGTATCCGCTGCGTGTTCGTCTAAAAGATGCCAGTAACAACGTGAGCCAGGTAGTCTGGTTACGGGCAGGCTTTCGTCGCAGTGAACTGAAAAATGGCAATGTGCTCATCAACGGTCAGCCGGTATTATTTAAAGGCGTCAACCGCCATGAGCACGACCCTGACAGTGGCCATGTCATTAGTCCTGAATCGATGCGGCAGGACATGGCGTTAATGAAGCAGCTGAATATTAATGCGGTGAGAAACTCCCATTATCCCAACCATCCGTACTGGTACGCATTAGCCGATGAGCTGGGTATGTATGTGGTTGACGAAGCCAATATTGAGTCTCACGGCATCGGGGTGGCGAATCAGGGTCACTTTTACGAGCAAGCTACCCACATGGTGTCGCTACCTGAATGGCAGGACGCCTACCTTGACCGTGTCAGGAACATGTATGAAGCCAGTAAGAACCATGCGTCAGTGGTGATCCTGTCGATTGGTAACGAAACCGGCGATGGGCCTAATACGGAGGCCCTGTATCACTGGCTGAAAGCCCGCACCCGCCTGCCGGTGATGTCGGAGCAGGCACAGATGAAGCCGCACACCGACATGTATGCACAGATGTATGCCTCCATTCCGTTGATGGAGCACTTCGTGGAGCTGGGCAGCGACCGCCCCATGATCCTCTGCGAATACGAACATGCCATGGGTAACTCAGTGGGTAATCTGGGCGAGTACTGGGATCTGATCCGCCAGCATGACGCCCTACAGGGCGGCTTTATCTGGGACTGGGTCGACCAGACCCTCACCACCCACACTGCCGATGGGAAAGAGTATCAGGGTTATGGCGGCGACTTCGAGCCTGAGGGTGTCCAGCATGACGGGAATTTTTCAGCCAACGGCTTACTGACTGCCAAGCGTGAGCTGCATCCCCATGCCTATGAGGTCAAACACGTGTATCAGGATGTGGGCTTTTCTTCCACGCAACCTGCGAGCGGGCAGGTGACGGTATTCAACCGGCGCTTTTTCACGCCACTCACTGACGTAGAATTAGTCTGGCAGTTACTGGAAGACGGCAAGCCGGTAAAGCAGGGCGAGCCTGTTGCCCTGAACGCCGGGCCACGCCAGTCACAAACCCTGAAGCTGCCGGTAACGCACCGCAAGCAGGCAGGCAAACGCTATCACCTTACACTCCAGGTGCGGGCTACGCAGTCCAGCACTGGCATTGCGCAGGGCGACACTGTGGCGGCCGCTCAGTTCACACTGCCCGCCGGCGACAGCGTCCCGGCAGCCGATCTGATAACGAAGGCCCAGGTTGACGAGCAGGCGACGCAACTAACCGTCCGCGTGGATGATGTGACGTATGCGCTGAACAAGGAAACTGGCTGGCTCTCCCAGCTTACTGTGGACGGTGAGAGTCTGCTGGCCGAGCCTATGATCCCCTGGTTCTGGCGTGCCCCCACCGACAACGATTTTGGTGAGGGCTTTCCCGAGCAAGCCAAAGTCTGGCTCAACATTCATGAACAGGCTACCCTGACGAAGCTTGACCAACAGCAGACATCGCAGGGCCTGGTCATTACCACTGAGCATTTTCTTAAACCGGTGGAGAGCCGCTATCAGACCACCTATCGCTTCCGTCAGGATGGCTCGGTGGATATCGACATCGCATTTCTGGCGGCGCCCAACCATTTTTATCCTGCCCTGCCCCGACTGGGTCACAGACTGGTACTCAGTAAAGACTATGATCAGGTAAGCTGGTTCGGCCGTGGTCCTCATGAAAACTACTGGGATCGTAAACGCTCAGCCTTGTTTGGTAATTACGACATGGCCATTGATGAACTGCGCCACGACTACATCAGACCGCAGGAAAACGGCCACCGCAGCGATGTCCACAAGGTCACATTCAAGGGAAGCGATGCCCATCCCGTTACATTCAGTGGCGCGCCACTCATTGGCTTTAATGCGGAATATTATGATATGCGTGACTACGATACCTTCGAGAAGCGCGGACTGCACCCCCATGATATTGACCAGCAGGATAAACTGTATATCAACATTGACTACAAACAGCGCGGCGTGGCCGGCACCGATTCCTGGATGACCCCGCCGTTGTTTAAATACACACTGCCGTGGCGGGATTATTTATACAGCTTCACCCTGTCACCACAGACACGGTAATCATGCCGGCCGGATCACTGGCATCACCATATCAACAAAACCCGCACTGGCGGGTTTTGTTTTATTAATTACCAGCAGCTGGTGTGAAAGCAAATCCATCCCGGCCTATTCAACGGCACACGGTGACCTGGCCAATCAAAGCTAGTAAGCCGCCGTGGCAAGTGGCCGAGGCTGTTAGTCTGCTGATAATAACAGCTGGTCTAATGCTTCGCCGGGTTCAGGCTGTGGCTGTTC
>JBPEWW010000275.1:0-17289 GCA_052032275.1 Alteromonas sp.
CACCGCAGATAATTTCCCGACAGATATTTATACCGCAGAGGGACTCATCACGCAGTTAGGTAGTAAACACGAGCTGCGATTACTTGATGAGCAGACCCTGCGTGAATCGTTAACTGATGACATAGCGGTACTCATGATTACCCAGGTGAATTTTCGCACGGGCCTGAAGCAGGATATGCAGGCGGTGACCCGCGCTGCCCATGAAAAGGGCATTTTGGTGATCTGGGACCTGGCGCACAGTGCCGGCGCGTTTCCGGTCGAATTAGATGCCAGTAATGCCGACTTTGCTGTCGGCTGTACCTACAAATACCTCAACGGCGGACCCGGTGCCCCGGCATTTGTGTATGTGGCCAGCCGGCACCAGGCCGATTATGTGCAGCCGCTCAGCGGCTGGATGGGTCACGCCGAGCCGTTTGCGTTTTCGCCGCATTATCAGCCGGCTGCCGGGATCCGCCAGAATCTCTCAGGCACACCCGGTGTGATTGGGATGAGTATACTGGATGCGGCACTTGAGGTGTTTGAAGATGTGCCTCTCACCGCGCTTCGTGATAAATCACTGGCATTAATGCGCTTTTTCGAAGAGTGCCTGCAGGCTTATGGTATCGCTGATCACCTCACGCCCTGTTATCCGCCCGCGCAAGAACGGGGCAGTCAGCTGGCCTTCCGTCACCCGCACGCCTATGCTATTTGTCAGGCGTGGATAGCCGATGGCGTGATTGGCGATTTCCGGGCGCCGGACATTTTGCGGATAGGCTTTGCGCCGCTGTATTTATCGTATGCTGACATTGCGCAGGCAGTGGCACGGCTGGCAGTGATCCTGACAGAGCAGCGCTACCAGGACCCTGTTTTTCAGCAGAAACTGCACGTTACTTAAGCACTTAAACGGTGCTTTATTGCAAATCACTTACGCGCCGGTGATACTGGCAGAGAATGGAAATTCTCCAGATAAGACAAGGTGTTATATTAGATTGCAACGGATTTTTCAAACCCTGTTAGGGGCCCTGCTATTATCAGCCGGCTGGGTGACGCCTGCCTCTGCCGAATCGGTAACCTATTGTATCGATCCAGCCTGGGCCCCTTACGAAGCACTCAGAAATAATGAGCACATCGGCATTTCCAGGGATTACCTGGAGCTGGTGGGCCGCCGCACAGGCATAAACTTTGTTCTGGTTCCCAGTGATTCGCTTGAGCAGTCGCTGGCCTTTGTCCGTGAAGGCAAATGCCAGATGATTACCCTGCTGAACAGCAGCCCCTCCCGCAAGCAGTTTCTGGACTTCTCCGTGCCCTATTTCGAGGCGCCAAACGTGCTGGTAGGACAACGGGGTACCCCCATGATCCAGGGGTTCGATGCCGTGGGCGAACGGCTGGTGGGCGTAGTGGAAGGTTACCGCCATGCCGAATACCTGGCCCGGTATTATCCCTCGGTGAATGTTCGTACGGTTGACAGTGAGGCGCTCGGGCTGGTGAGTCTGGCGCGGGGCGAAATAGATTTGATGATTGGCTCACTGCTTAGCGTCTATTTGCACATGAACAACATGGAACTGGATCAGCTGGAAGTGGTGGGTTACGCGGAGCCCTTTGATTCGCTGGGGTACGCGGTGAGTAAGGCGGTCAGTAAGAGTTTATTACCCAGGTTGAATACTGCCCTTAACGCGATCCCGGAATCCCGCCGGGTCACCATTTATAAAAACTGGACCGATGTACGCATTCGTGACGAGCGAAGCTACCTGACCCTCCTGCTGGCCCTTACTGTGGTGGGGCTGATTGTCATTGGGTTTTATCTGCGCCATCGCGCGGTGGCCGCTTACACCACCGCGTTGCTGCAGAAAACCACCAGAATAGAGGCGCTGCAGGCGGCGTTGCTGGAGAAAAACCGCACCCTGGAGTTTTTATCTAACCATGATGCGTTAACCGGACTGTTCAACCGCAACCATATGATCCACAAAGCGGAAGAAGAAATATCCCGCTTTCTGCGGTTTCATACGCCAGCCAGCCTGATCATTGCCGAAATTGATAACCTTTCAGAGCTGGACGCAAGCCACGGCAGTCAGCATGCCGATGATCTGTTGAGGGCGGTGGCGGCCACCTGTGTAGACACTGTGCGCGAAGTGGATGTGGTGGCCCGCTGGAGCGGCGAGCAGTTCATTATCCTGTGCCCGCAGACCGATATACATTCAGCCAAAGTGCTCGGCGAGCGGCTGGTTAAAGGGCTGTACAACAATGACGTGGTCATGGCCCGTAATCCGGACATAGCCGTGGGATTGGCTGTGGTGCACAGCAGCGAGTCATTTACCGACTGGTTCGACAGAGCGGCAAAGGCCCTGTATCAGAGTAAACGGCAGGGGTACGGCGTCCCCTGTACCGCAGAATAACCGCCAGCCGGCTGCTGGTGTGCCGGCGTTGGTTCAGTTGACAATAGGCTCGAAATGCCACTGGTGGGCATCGTATTTCACCTGTGAGCGGTCATATTCACGTTCCGAACGCCAGGTGCGGTTATTCAGTTTGACTGACACCCCAGGATAGAGCCGCTTATTGGCCACCAGTTTCACTTCTGTCTGGTAGCTCTCCTTGGCATTTTTCATCTCTCTGGCTTTGTCCTCTATCCAGCTGAGTAATGCCGACTCGTTTTTAAGCAGCTCCTTAGCTTCATGGACCTTCTCGCGCATCTCTTTGGGCACCAGCTTTGACTGAATTAAAGCAAACTTCTCCTGATGACGAAGGTTATTTTCGCGCAACTGACTGAGTAGCTCATCCAGGGCATCTTTACGCTCAACCAGTAAGTTAAATCCCGGGGAAAAGTCGACCTTCAGAGTGCTGCCTGATACGGCCCCCAGTGTCCCGGCCGTCACAGCGGCCTGGCTGACGACATCACAGGCAAACAGGTTGCCCTGGGGATTATCTATCTGGCCAACCGTGACGGAGCCACCGCAACGCAGCTTACTGTAAGCCAGCTGGCGGCCAACCGTAATATTGCCTGCGCACTGGATATCCAGGCCCTGACCGTGTTGCACATGCACGCTGCCGGCGGCAACAAGCTGACAACTGTAGTCGGTTTGGGTGTCGTTGACTTTGCCCATCCCGCCTTCAGTAATAATGATATCGCCGCCCGATTCGATCCGCGCCGACTCGACAAATCCGTTGACGGTGACGTCACCGGTGGCTTTGATCTCCATTTTTTCGGTGACATCACCATTCACCAGCACCGCGCCTTCGTAATTAATATGCCCGGTACCCACGTTGACCCCACTGCAAATATAGGTGTCGTCAATGTTCATGGTCAGATTCTGATATTTCGGCATGCCGGCAATGGCGGCAATCAGCAGGTTCTCGTCGTGGTCGCTGACAACCGTCCCGTCACCCTTTTTAAACTCCAGCCATTCACCGGGTTTTGCCTCCAGGCCGTTACCCCGCACATCAAAGCCATTGCGCCCCTGGGTAGGTGCGGTGCGCCGGAGTACCTGGGCATTGGCCTTCACGCAGATAACTTCCCCCAGGTTACGCATGTCCACCCGTTTGCCATCGTGGGATTGCGGACGCAGAACACGTTCAAGGGCGTTGGGTACCAGCGGCACAAACCGCGACGACTTTCCATCCCGGGGCGGCAGCCCACGCGCAATTTCCTGCTCCGTCACGTTACCGGGGGCGCCCGCGGCAGACGCCTCCAGCAGCGCTGTTATTCGTTTTATACTTACCCCACGGCGTATGCCGTTTTTGTTAGCCAGGGTAAGGATCGTGTCGGCGGTAGGCAGTTTTCCGCCGTACGGCGCGGTGAGGACCAGACTGGCTGACATGCCGTCTTCCGGAATACGAAACTCCACTTCCGCGTTGCGGCGTTCGCCTATGCGCTCAGTAACCTGGGTCCCGTCCTGGGTTTTAAAAAAGTGATTGGCTTTATCGCAGGCCGCCTTAACGGTGGATTCTGAGATATACAGTGACTTGAACTGGCCGTCACGGAGACTGCTGCAAAGTGTTTTGGCATTTATTTCATTATCAAACTCGGCGGGGCTGAGTGTCAGCTCCACATAGGTTTTGGTGTTGTCGAAATCTACTGACACGCCATTCATTACATCTTCCATTGTATTGCCCGATGGTTACTTATCGGCACGCGAGCGGTTGCCTTAACCGTTAATTTATCGCCAGCACAGGGTGGCCGTCAAAGGTTTTCAGCGTATTGGTACAGCGCACGCAATATAGCCTGATAGTCCGGGTTGTCAGCATGTTCCCCGGCCAGTGACTCCAGGGTAAGCAAATAACTTTCCATGGTAAGTGACGCTGGCGAGTCGGCATCGGTCAGCCGGGACTGGCGATGATGCTGCCAACGCTGCATTTCATCGGCCGTCAGCGTATGCGGGAAGTTGCGTGCCCGGTAGCGAAATAACAGAGTGCGTAAGCGGGGATTGTGTGTCTCCTCTGCCAGTGCGGACAACTGGTAAGGATCGGCTTCCCGCACCCGTTCACACCAGCGCCGGTCTTCGTCATTCAGAAAACCACCGCTGTACAGGGCATGGTCAGCGTCATCGTCACTGTCCGGGTGCGGCTCGTCGTACACCTGCAACAGTTTTTGCCAGACATCCGGATGCTGACTCATGATCTTAAAGTTAGCCAGACAGGTCTCTCTGTCCAGCCCCAGTCGTTCAGCATTGGCTTCGGTCATGGCTTTAGCGGTGGTCACAAACGGCGAGCGATTGATATAAATCAGCTTCAATCCGGGTCGCAGCTGTGGCTGGTCCAGCTCATCCTGACGGGCATATAACGCTTCTCGTATTTCTGCCACACTGCCGTTAAGCAGCAGCTCGGTGCTCCGGGACAAGTCGAGCACCACGACTGCATTGGGATTATTCGGATGCATGCCCAGCGGCATTACCCAGGCAGAACACCCATTGTGCGCCGGCAACCGCGACGATACATGCAGCAGTACAGAGGGGCGGGAAAAATCGAATTGTTTGAGCACCGCCTGCTTACTGCGCAGTGAAAAGGCGTAGTCGTACAATTTGGGCTGATGCTTGCGGATAAGTCTGGCCAGCGCGATGGTCGCTCTGACATCGGCAAGCGCATCATGGGCGTCACCGTGATCGATACCGTTGGCCGCGGTCAGGTGCTCCAGTTTAAAGCTTGGCGCACCGTCATCGCGGGTTGGCCACTGGATCCCATCCGGACGCAATGCGTAACAGGCGCGCGCCAGATCAATAATATCCCAGCGGCTGTTACCGTTGCGCCACTCGCGACTGTACGGGTCGTAAAAGTTGCGATAAAACAGGTAGCGGGACACCTCATCGTCAAAGCGAATGCTGTTATACCCGGCTACACAGGTATTCGGTTCGCTCATGGCGGCGAAAATTTTGCCTGCAAACTCGGCTTCAGTCATGCCATCGCGCAGGGTTTGCTGCGGGGTGATGCCGGTCACCAGACACGCCTGCGGGTGGGGCAGGTAGTCATTGGCAATCTGGCTGACAATATTAATGGGCTTGCCAATTTCGTTAAGCTCGCTGTCGGTGCGGATAGCCGCAAACTGACAGGGCAGATCTTTCTGCGGACTGGTGCCGAAGGTTTCGTAATCGTGCCAGAGCAGCGTCGGTTCAGTCATGATCTGTCGCGTTTTCCTGTTGATGCCTGATGACTAAACCGCGAAGTGTACACTGCCTGCTCCCCAATACCAATGGTGGAGAACCGGGCAAGTCACCCGGCACCGGCATACAGCTTTTTGTCCTAAAGCCATGTACAGTAGCTAAAACACTGACTGTACTGGAGCAACCATATGAACACAGGAACGCTGTTAACTACTCTGCTGCTGGCGCTGCTATTGACTACGCGCGTGCTTGCCGCAGACAAACCGCCGGTAGCCATCGTTATTCACGGGGGGGCCGGCACCATCTTAAAAGAGAATATGACGGCCGAGCTACAGCAGGCTTACCTCGACACGTTACGGGAGGCAGTCACCAAGGGCCATGCCATGCTGGAGGCGGGGGAGCCCGGTGAAGAGGTGGTGGTGGCGACTATCCAGATCCTGGAAGCCTCGCCGCTGTTCAATGCCGGCGTGGGGGCGGTGTTTACCTACGACGAAGAACATGAGCTTGATGCCTCGATTATGCACGGCGGCACCCGTAACGCCGGCGCCGTAGCGGGCGTAAAAACCATCGGCAGTCCCATTGCCGCTGCCCAGGCGGTCATGAACCACTCTCCCCACGTGATGCTGGTCGGCGCCGGCGCTGAAGCGTTTGCCCAGGCAAAGGGAATGCAGCCGGTGGACAACACGCTGTTTAATACAGAACGCCGGCGTGCGGCGTTGCACCGTGCAAAAGCCAGAATGAAGCAAGCCGGGCTGAACCATGGCGGCCAGCAGGGCAATGAGCGCTTTGGGACGGTGGGGGCAGTGGTACTGGATGCCGCGGGTAACCTGGTAGCCGGGACATCGACCGGCGGTATGACCGCGAAACGCTTTGGCCGGGTGGGGGACTCGCCTGTGATCGGCGCGGGGACATTTGCCGACAACGACAGTTGCGCCGTCTCCGCCACCGGACATGGGGAATATTTTATCCGCTATCAGGTGGCTGCAGATATCTGCGCACGAATGAAATACCGTGGCCAGTCGCTAGAGGACGCCGCTGACACCGTAATCAATGGTGTGCTGGCTGACGCTGGGGGGGACGGTGGCGTCATTGCCGTAGACAGTCAGGGCAATATCGCTGCCCCGTTCAATTCTGCTGGCATGTACCGCGCGAAAGTGACCACTGACGGCAAGATCTCGGTGGGAATTTACCAGCACTGGGATGAGCGGCTGTAAGGTAAATGCAATAAATTGCAAATATCGGCACGCAAAACATAGCTGGATGCCGTTTCTGGGTCTAGGCTTGAAGTGTGGGTAGTGAAAGCATGGTCATGCTTACCCGCACTATAATACTAATAGTGTCTTACACGTGCGCTCATGGGGAGGCGAAATGGAATCCTTACAGGTTTGTGACTATATGAACATCCACCCGGTTAAACTCAGAGTGGACATGCCGGTTGCTGAAGCAGTGGAAACCCTGTTATCAAGCGGCCAGACCGGCGGTCCGGTGGTTGATAACCGGGGCCGGGTGGTGGGTTTTCTGTCAGAGCAGGACTGTATCAAACAAATGGTCGAGTCGAGTTATTACCGGGAGCAGGTCTGCCGTGTGGCCGACATTATGCGCACACCGGCACTCACCATTAAACCCTATATGTCTGTCGTCGAACTGGCGCAAATGCTATTGAAAGAAAAGCCGCGGGTATACCCTATCGTAGATGATGACGGCGTGCTGGAAGGCACAATTAATCGAACGGCGGTGTTAAAAGCCATCGATGTTCAGCTGCGCTCCGGCTACAAAGCGGTGAGTTAACAGGTCGCCGATGAAAAACAGACGGACTGCCTGAGCGGCGGCCCGTCTGATACTCTGATGCGCATTCTCACATTTCTGCTCTGACTTATAACCAATTGCACTTGCAACAGCGTTAAATCGGCTTATTCTGGCGGCTTTTTTGGTCGGAACAGGAGCCGCACGTGCAATCTGACGCCCCCGCTAACCCGCTGGGACTGCTTCCCATTGTTTTCTTTGTTGTACTGGTCATGGTGACCGGCGTCCTGGCGGGCTCAATGACCGCCATGCCTATTCTGGTGGCATTTTTGCTGTCTGCCGGACTGGCGTTAGGGCTTAACCGGCGAACCGAAAAGCTGTCACTTAGTGACAAGCTGAATGTATTTTGCCGCGGCGCCGGTGAGCGCAACATCATGCTGTTGGTGTTTATCTTTCTGCTGGCCGGTGCATTTTATGCGCTCACTATCGACATCGGGGCCCGCGATGCGACGGTCAATCTGGCCTTGCACTGGATCCCCGCGGATTTGGTATTACCTGGCTTGTTTCTGATCTGTTGCTTTATTTCCTTTGCCATGGGTACCTCCATGGGCACCATTACTGCGCTGTCGCCGGTTGGTGCGGGCCTGGCTGCCAGCCTTGGGATCCCGGTCCCGATGGCGCTGGGGATCGTCGTCGGCGGCGCCATGTTCGGTGACAACCTGTCGTTTGTTTCCGATACCACCATTGCCGCTACCCGGAGCCAGGGCGTCAGGCTCGCTGATAAATTTAAAGCCAACCTGCTGATTGTATTACCCGCCGCGCTGATCACCATGCTGTTGCTGGTGTTAATTCCGGTGTCTGCCACCAGTCTGCCCTCGGCAGACACCATCAATGGCGTGCTGATCCTGCCTTACCTGGTGATCATTGTCAGCGCACTGGCCGGGCTGAACGTGATAGCGGTGCTGGGGTGTGGCATCGCCGTGGCGGCCCTGACCGGCCTGGCTACTGACAGTTTTACCCTGCTTGGCATGCTGTTAAGTATGCAAAAAGGGCTGGGCTGGATGCAGGACCTGGCCATGATTGCCATCACCATTGGCGGAATAGTGGCGTTGATGCACGCCTATGGCGGGATCCGCTGGTTGATGAATGTACTCACCCGGCGTGTTTCAGGTCAGCGCGGTGCGGAAGGCAGCATCGCGGCGCTGGTCAGTGTGCTGGATATTTCCACGGCGAATAATACTATTGCCATCGTTACCGCCGGCCCGCTGGCCAAAGAACTAAGCCAGCAATACCATGTGGATCCCCGCCGCACCGCCAGTTTACTGGATGTGTTCTCGTGTGGGTTTCAGGGATTGGTGCCATACGGGGCGCAGTTGTTAAGCGCTGCAGCCGTGGTCGGCATTTCACCGCTGTCGATCACACCTTTCAGCTGGTATCCCATGCTTATTCTGCTTTTCGGTGTGCTGGCCATCATCAGCAGACGGCCGGGCTTTGTGACACGGCCACAGCAAGCGGTGTGACCACGCTCGCGCAACAGGGGGGATGTCTGGCATGGCCTGACCCATCTTGCCCTGGATGGTGTAGTGATAGGTAGCCGGAGCGGGCCGCGCCGGCTGCTGGCTTTTGTTGCCGGGCTGGAAATCCGGCCGGCTTTCTTCTAGTATCGGCGGCCTGTCAGACCCAGAGGACTTTGTCTTGCCAACACCCAGTAACGCCTTGCCATCCCCTAAGCACCTGTTTGCCGAGTTAGATACGTGCCTGCTGGCTGATCGCTTTCGCCTGAAACGCCGTCTGCAGAATGTGGTGAGCATGCAGAAAAAAGGGCAGGCCGGGGCAGACGAAAAACTGGCTGCGGTAAGCCAGGCCATTGCTACCTCGGCGGCAAAACGGTCAGCCCGGGCGGAACAGGTGCCTGATGTGTCCTACCCGGCGTTGCCGGTAAGCGATAAAAAAGAAGCGATTAAGGCTGCCATCGCCAGTCATCAGGTGGTGATTGTGGCTGGCGAAACCGGCTCAGGGAAAACCACGCAGCTCCCCAAGATCTGCCTGGAGATGGGGCGGGGTGTGGATGGCATGATTGCCCATACACAGCCCCGCCGGCTGGCAGCCCGCAGCGTGGCAAACCGGATTGCAGAGGAGCTGGACACGCCGCTGGGTGAAAAGGTCGGCTTTAAAATCCGTTTTTCGGATCAGGTGAGCGAGCAGTCGTACGTCAAGCTGATGACGGATGGCATGCTGCTGGCGGAAATGCAGCAGGATCGTTTTTTAAACCAGTATGACACCATCATTATTGATGAAGCCCATGAGCGCAGCCTGAACATCGATTTTCTGCTTGGCTACCTGAAACAGCTGCTGGCAAAGCGACCTGAGTTAAAGCTTATTATCACTTCCGCCACAATCGATCCGGAGCGGTTTTCCAGCCATTTTAACGATGCGCCCATTATTGAGGTCAGCGGCCGTACCTATCCGGTAGAAGTCCGCTACCGGGATCCGGCTGAAATGGGCGATGACATTGACCAGACGGATGCCATCGTTGCTGCGGTGGACGAACTGTTCCGCGAAAGCCCCGGCGATATTCTGGTTTTTTTAAGCGGCGAACGTGAGATTCGCGACGCCCAGGAGGCGTTGAACCGGCAGCAGTACCGGCATACAGAAGTGGTGCCGTTATATGCCCGGCTCTCGGCTTCGGAACAAAACCGGATTTTCCAGCCCCATGCCGGCCGCCGCATCGTACTGGCGACAAACGTGGCAGAAACCTCGCTGACGGTCCCCGGGATTAAATATGTGATCGATCCGGGTTTTGCCCGGATTTCCCGGTACAGTGCGCGCAGTAAAGTGCAGCGGCTGCCTATCGAGCCCATTTCACAGGCCTCGGCGAATCAACGGGCGGGACGCTGTGGCCGGGTCTCGGATGGAATATGCATTCGCCTGTACAGCGAAGAAGATTACCTGGGACGCCCGGAGTTTACGGATCCTGAAATTCTGCGTACCAATTTGGCGTCGGTTATCTTGCAGATGCTGGCATTAGGACTGGGCGAAATTGCGGCCTTTCCGTTTGTGCAGCCACCGGATAACCGCAATATTAATGACGGCATCCGTTTGCTGGAAGAAATTCAGGCCATCACCCGCAAGCAGGGGCGCCCGCACCTTACCCGGACAGGCAGACAAATAGCCCGGTTGCCGATTGATCCCCGCTATGCACGGATGGTGATTGAAGCCGCCGCCAACCAGTCCCTGCGTGAAGTCATGGTGATTGCCGCTGGCCTATCAATTCAGGACCCCCGGGAGCGTCCCCAGGAGAAGCGCCAGCAGGCTGACGAAAAACACAGCGAATACACCGATAAAGATTCAGACTTCATCAGCCTGTATAACCTCTGGACCCGGTTTCGCGAACAGCAGTCCGCTTTAACCCAGAACCAGCTTCGCAAATGGTGCAAGTCGCAGTTTATTAACTATCTGCGTATGCGGGAGTGGCAGGATATCGTCAGTCAGCTGAAAAAGTCGGTGGCGGAGCTGGGTATGGGGATTAGTAACCAGGCTGCCGACTATGACGCTATTCACAGCGCCTTATGCACCGGGCTGCTGTCTCACTTAGGCTTTAAAGACAAAGACCGGGAGTATCTGGGCTCCCGAAACACCCGGTTCATGATATTTCCCGGCTCGGGCCTGGCCAAAAAGCAGCCTAAGTGGGTGATGGCGGCGGAACTGGTAGAAACTTCCAAACTGTTTGCCCGGATGGTGGCACGCATCGATCCTAAATGGGTGGAGCCGCTAGCCAGCCATGTCACGCAGTCGAGTTACTCTGAGCCGCACTGGTCAAAAAAGCGCGGGGCGGTAATGGCATGGGAAAAAGTCACCTTGTTTGGTCTGCCAATTGTGATGAAACGGGCGGTGGTGTACAGCAAAATTGACCCCGCGGTATGCCATGAGTTATTCATTCGCGAAGCCCTGGTAGCAGGGGATACCCGATTACGCTTTGACTTTCTCGATGACAATCAGGCATTGCTGGCGCAGGCCGATGAACTTGAACAGAAGACCCGCCGCCGCGACCTGATTGTTGATGAACAGCAGTTGATTGACTTTTATGTCAGCCGTATTCCGGTTGAAATAAACAACGAGGCCGCGTTTCGCAAGTGGTTCAAAGGACTCTCCGACCAGGACAGTCTGCGGTTCACGGAAGACGATGTCTATCGCCAGCAGCCAGGGATAGCGGTTGACAATGCCTACCCGGATGTATGGCGGCAAGGCAATCTTACCCTGCCACTGCGCTATCATTTTGAGCCCAATGCCGCCGACGACGGGGTAACGGTGGCTATTCCCCTGCCGCTGCTGAATCAGGTGGAGGACACCGGCTTTGACTGGCAGGTGCCAGGTTTGCGGGAAGAGCGCATTACCGCCATGATCCGCGGGTTACCAAAACGGATCCGCAAGAACTTTGTGCCCGCGCCCAATTTCGCGCAGGCGTGCATGGCAGATATTACGCAAACCGATAAAAAAGGCCGGCCCCAGTCGTTGCAAACAGCCGTAACCGATAAGCTACGTCGGATGACCGGGATCACAGTAGACGACGAAGACTGGCGGCAGGTAACGCTGGACACCCACCTAACGGTGCACTTTGCGGTCGTGGATGATAACGGCGGCGTGGTCGCCAGGGGTGACGACCTGCATCAGCTTAAACAACAGTGTCAGGGGCAGGTGAAAGAGACCTTTGAACAGGCGGCAACACCGGAGCTGGAGCGCAGCGGCCTGACCGAGTGGGATTTTGACAGCCTGCCGCAGACCTTCGAGCAGTCAATGGCCGGCTTTAAAGTGCAAGCCTTCCCGGCTTTGGTGGCTAAGGGCAACACCGTCGACATTGAGCTGGTGGACGAAACGGACAAAGCTCATCAGCTGCATCGTCAGGGGGTTAATGTGCTGGTCAAAAACGCCATGCCATCGCCGCTGAATTACCTGCAGGATAAACTGCCAAATAAGGCCAAACTGGGCCTGTACTTCAATCCGTTCGGGCAGATAAAAGCGCTGATAGATGACTGTATTATGGCCGGCATCGACGACCTGGTCGGTCAGTTTTGTGCTACCCACAAGACGGATATTCGTGAGCGCGAGGCTTTTACAGCCTGTGTTGACTGGGTACGCGGGCATATTAACGATGTGGTGCTGGATATTGCCCAGCAGGCTGAGCAGGGGCTGACGCTGGCGCACCAGTGTCAGAAAAAAATGAAAGGCAATGTGCCCCTGACCATGGTCAGTGCGCTGGGTGAGTGTAAGGCGCACCTTAATCAGCTGGTTTTTCCCGGCTTTGTGAGCGATATTGGCCGTGTGCGCCTGAATGACTGGAATCGTTATATTAAGGGGCTGGCCCGGCGGCTCGAAAAGTTACCGGTGGATCCTAACCGGGATCGCATGCAGCAGGTGACCATTGAAAAAGTCACCACCGCCTGGGAAAAAGTGCTGAGTAAGTATCCGGCCACACAGCGACCCGCGGCGCTGCTCGAGGTCCGCTGGATGATTGAGGAGCTGCGGGTAAGCCTGTTCGCACAGCAACTGGGTACTGCGTATCCCATCTCCGCAAAGCGTATCCTGACCCGGCTGGAAGAGTTCTAAACTGTATTTTCACATTGACAAGGTGCCACCGGCACCCTATAACGGGATGTACAGGTAGAGGATGCGCCAAGCAGGCAGAAGTGAGGCAGGAGAAGTAAAATGTTGGGATACGATGATAAACGCAATTTCTTCAGAATGATGGTTAATTCACCATGTCAGCTGGAGATCAACGACGAAGAGTCGAGCCGTACCCTCCAAGCGGTTTGCAAGGACATCAGCGCCACCGGTATGTCATTAGAAGTGGCCGAGCCGTCTGTCGAGCTGGGCACCAGGGTGAATGTTTCCATCGACTCCACCAGTTCCCAGATACCGTCACTGTCGGCCGTGGCCACAGTAGTCCGCTGCGTGCCGGAGTCAGACACCAGCTGCATACTCGGTGTCGAAATTTCCGAAATGAATTAGCACCCGGCAAGCGGGGCATTAACGCTGCCCCGCTGTCGGTCGCTCAGTGTGCCGGGGGTTAATCCACCACCTGGCATACCAGCCCTTTCAGATAGTACCCTTCAGGAAAGCTGCCAATGGTGGGATGATCGGTGGCCTGCGACACCCGCTCGATGATTTTTATGGTTCTGCCGGCATCCAGCGCGGCATCAGCAACAATTTTCTGAAATAAGTCGGCCGGCATCAGCCCGGAACAGCTAAACGTCATCAAAATTCCGCCTGGTTTTACAGCATGGATCCCGTACATATTGATGTCTTTATAACCCCGTGACGCCCGGGGCAGTGACGCCTTGCTGTCGACAAACTTCGGCGGGTCCAGGATGACCATGTCAAACTGTTGCTGCTGTTCATGGTAGCGGCGTAACACCTGAAACACGTCCTCGTTCACCATGGTGCACTTGTCAGCCGGGAGCTGATTGAGCGCCAGGTGTTGTGCGGCAAGTTCCAGCGCCGGTGCCGAGACATCCACATTGGTGACGTGCCGGGCACCGCCCGCCAGCGCGTAACAGGCAAACGTGCCGGTGTAGGAAAAGCAGTTTAGCACCGTGGCGTCGTGGGCGTAGCGTCCGGCTGTGGCGCGGTTGTCGCGCTGGTCGAGATAAAAGCCGGTTTTATGGCCCTGTTCAATGTCAACCAGAATGCGCACGCCGTTCTCAGTGATCGTGACCTGCTGGGGCGGCTCACCGGACAGCGTTTGTATTACCGGCTCCAGGCCTTCTTTTTTCCGCACGTCCACATCGCTGCGTTCATACACCGCGGTAGTGGGGAGTAACTTATTCAACGCCCACACAATTTTGTCGCGGTGCTTGTCCGCACCGGCGCTTAACAACTGCACCACCGCGACCTTGTCGTAAATATCGATGGTGACACCAGGCAGCCCGTCAGACTCAGAGGCCACCAGGCGATAGCTGTTGGTGTCAGTGCCGGCAAACAGCCGTTGTCTGAGCGTATGAGCCTGCTCAATACGGCGCAGGAAAAAGCCGTTATCGATGCTTTCAGACGCTGTAAACGTCCACATGCGGACGCGGATCTGGGAGTCGGGCGAATAGGCGCCGCGGCCCAGCCAGGTGCCATCTGCGCTAAGTACGTCTACAGTATCACCACGACGGCATTTGCCTTTCACCGCATTAACGGCGCTGGCAAACACCCACGGGTGACGGCGTTTTAACGAGCGTTCCCGCTCAGGATTCAGGGTAACGGTGGCAGACATAGGCAACCTTTGAGTAGCAATTCGTGGCCGCGCAGTATACCGACTATCATTAATGGCTGCGACTATTGTCACGCCGATTGTCCTGTTACAGTTAAGTAAAGCACGAGGAGTCAGTACTATGCGATTTATCGACCACGAACAAGGCGAGGGGCCTGGCGGCTTATTTATCAATCATACTGCACGTCCGGCACTGGCACCGGGCTACGTGCGGGTACGGGTGGCGGCGTTTGGTGTCAACCGGGCAGATACCCTGCAGCGCAAGGGGCTGTATCCGCCACCGCCAGGTGAAAGTCCGATCCTGGGGCTGGAAATAGCCGGAGAAGTGATTGAGGTGGGGGATGATGAGGATCAATGGCAGGCCGGTGATCGGGTGTTCGGACTGGTCGCGGGCGGTGGTTACGCCGAAGAGGTGGTGGTGCTGAGTGACCACCTGATGCGGTGCCCGGCGTCATTGTCATTCGAACAAAGCGCCGGGCTGGCGGAAGTCTATCTGACCGCGTTCCAGTGTTTACACCTGATTGCGGATATTAAAAGTGGCCAGCGCGCGTTAATTCATGCCGGTGCCAGTGGGGTTGGGCTGGTCGCGCTGCAGTTGTGCCGGCTGTTTGGGGTGGAAACCGCCACGACGGCGTCATCGGCGGACAAACTGGCGCTGTGCAAAGACATGGGCGCCAGTCTGTTAATTAACTACCAGCAGGAAGACTTTAAATCGGTGATCACGCAGGCGTGGTCTGATGGCGTGAATATGGTGCTGGATGTCGTCGGGGGCGATTACCTGAACCGTAATTTGTCATTACTGACGCAGGATGGCACGGTGGTTTTCCTGGCTATGCTTGGGGGGCGCTACGCCGATAAGCTGGATATGGCCAGCCTGCTGGCCAAGCGCGCCACGATCCAGGGCACCACATTACGCAATCGTACGGACGGCTACAAAACCAGTCTTATCAAATTGTTTTCCCAGCGTTGCCTGGCTGCGTTTGATACCGGGGCGCTTAAAGTGAACATAGACACTGTGTTTGCCGCTGGCGATATCGCGCAGGCTCACCAGCGTCTTGAAAACAACGACAGTATGGGTAAGTTCGTGGGCAGGTGGTGACGCTGGCTGCCGTTGCCCCGAACCGCGCTGGCTGGCATTAAATCCGCGCCCGTGGGCATGACCTAACCGCTAAACCCGGTGTCCGGCTGCGTGGGTTTTGCCTCGGCCGCAGCCCGGGCCAGATCGTCACACCGTTCATTCTCAGGATGACCAGAGTGGCCCTTCACCCAGTGCCAGTTGATCGTGTGGCGGCTGACCGCGTCATCCAGTTGCTTCCAGAGATCGGCATTTTTCACCGGTTTCTTATCTGCGGTACGCCAGCCATTTTTACGCCAGTTATGGATCCACTGGTTAATGCCATTCTTAACGTACTGACTGTCGGTCGTCAGCTCAACACGACATGGCTCGGTCAGGCTGTTCAGTGCTTTAATCGGTGCCAGCAACTCCATGCGGTTATTGGTGGTATGAGCATAGCCGTCACTGAGCTCCTTGCGGTGCGACTTATACACCAGTACCGCACCATACCCACCGGGCCCCGGGTTACCCAGGCAGGAACCGTCTGTATAAATATGAATCGTTTTCTGTGACACCCGAATACCTCTTTTTGATGATTGGCGTAGCATGCAGCGATGGGCTTGATATACTAGCAAAAAACCATGGCAAAGCAGAGTTATCATGCGTCAGATTGTTCTTGATACAGAAACCACCGGTATCGATCCGAAAGAAGGCCACCGCATCATTGAGATAGGGTGTGTGGAAGTGGTGGATCGCAAATTAACCGGTAACCACTTTCATGTGTACATTAATCCGGGACGCCAGATAGAGCAGGAAGCCATTGAGGTGCACGGGATAACCAATGAGTTTCTGGCGGATAAGCCGGTATTTCGCGACGTAGCCGACGACTTCGTGAATTTTATCCGCGGCGCGCAGCTGGTGATCCACAACGCGCCCTTCGATGTGGGGTTTATGGATCACGAATTTGCGATGGAGCCGAAAACCCGCACGGTAAAAACGGCTGATATCTGTAGCGTGCTCGATACGCTGGCGGTGGCGCGTAAAATGCACCCCGGACAAAAAAACAACCTGGATGCATTATGTAAACGGTATGGCATAGACAACAGTCACCGTGAACTCCACGGCGCTCTGCTGGATGCGGAAATTCTAGCCGATGTTTATTTGTTAATGACAGGCGGACAGACCCGGCTGAATCTGGCCGGTCAGAACAGCGAGTCGGACGAGTCAGCCGATGCCATACGCCGCGTTAAGCGTAACGGAAATAAATTAAAGGTTATTAAAGCCAGCGCCGATGAATTAACACAACATGAGGCGCGTTTAGACATTGTTGAGCAAAGCGGAGGCAAATGTTTGTGGCGCACACCCGCTAATCAAGAATAGTTTCAGGAGTGAGTGGTGGTGAAGTATTTGCTGGTTGGAATGGCCGTGTGGACGCTGGGCGGCGTCGTGCATGCACAGGATACCCAGTCGCCACCGACGGGGGCAGACCGCGTCCAGGACACCCCCGCTGATGCCAGTGCACAGCAGGCCGGGCAGGCAGCCGCCCCATCGCCACTGACCGAGCTGGGCTCCGAATTTCAAAACTCTATAGAATTACTGCGTAACCGCTTTCGCATCGACTATGAAGTAGACGAAATCACCATGGTGTTTTTCCGTGAATACGGATCGGCGCC
>JBPEWW010000276.1:0-5151 GCA_052032275.1 Alteromonas sp.
CCGTCAGGTCATTCACTGGCTGAGCGGCTACTTATCTCCTTATCGCTGGCGGGTAGCCGGTGCGGTGGCGGCCTTGCTGATAGCCGCCGGTGCCTGGCTGCTGCTGGGTCAGGGCGTTCGCTATGCGGTGGATGAAGGGTTTGTGGCCGCCAACCCCGACACGCTGAATACTGCCATTGTGGCGGTGCTGGTGATTTGTTTAGTGGCCAGTCTGGCCACCTACTGCCGGTTTTACCTGATGACCTGGCTGGGGGAGCGGGTCAGCGCCGACATTCGCCAGCAGGTATTTACTCACCTGTTAACACTGCCCCCTACTTTTTATGCAAAAACCCGCACCGGGGAAGTGATATCCCGGTTCACCAGTGACAGCACCGTGCTGCAAACCGTTATCGGCATGAGCTTATCGATGGCGATCCGTTCTGTTATCACCTTTGTCGGCTCCCTGATACTGATGGCCATTACCAGTCCGCTGCTGACGCTGTGCGTGCTGCTGGCGGTGCCGGCGGTGTTGCTGCCCATTCGTTTACTGGCACCGCGGGTGCGGCGCTACGCGAAACTGTCCCAGGACAAGGTGGCAGACATCGGGGCCAACGTCGACCAGAGCCTGCATGAAATTCGTACGGTGCAGGCCTATACCGCCGAACGTGCTGAAGCCGAGGCTTTTGGCCAGCGGGTGGAAGCCGCCATGGACACTGCCCGTCAACGCATTCATTACCGCTCTCTGCTTATCGGCACTATCATGGCATTGAGCTTATCTGCCATTATTGTCATCGCCTGGGTCGGCGCCCGGCAAGTCTTTGCGGGCAGCATGAGTATGGGCGAGCTCTCGGCGTTTTTGTTTTATGCTGTGATGGCCGGTGGCAGTGTCGCCACAATTTCAGAAGTGATTGGCGAGGTGCAGCGGGGTGTCGGCGCCAGTGAGCGGTTACTACAATTACTGGCCAGTCGGCCTGGCATTGATGCGGGAACGCAGGTACTGCCCGTGACGCGCCAGCCGCCGACCATTGAATTTACTGACGTGGGCTTTCACTATCCGGACAGTACGCCTTTGTTTACGCACCTTAATCTGCAGGTGGCGGCCGGTGAAACCGTTGCACTGGTGGGGCCGAGTGGCGCCGGTAAGTCCACCCTGTTCCATTTACTGCTGCGTTTTTATCAGCCTCAGCAGGGCCGGATCACCTTCAATGGCCAGTCCATCGATCAGTTTACACTGAATTCGTTACGCCAGCAGATCGCCATCGTTACGCAGGAGCCGGTGGTCTTTGCGACCACGGTGCTGGAAAATATCCGCTATGGCAACAGTCACGCCAGTGATGATGATATCCGTGCGGCCGCCAAGGCCGCCTTTGCTCATGAATTTATTGACCAGCTGCCCCAGCGCTACGACACGGAACTCGGTGAGCGGGGTGTGCGCTTGTCCGGCGGGCAACGCCAGCGCATTGCCATTGCCCGGGCAATCCTCGCCGACCGACCGGTCCTGCTGCTGGATGAGGCCACCTCGGCGCTGGATGCCAACAGTGAACGGCGGGTCCAGCAGGCCCTGAACCGGCTGATGCAAGGCCGCACAACACTGGTCATTGCGCACCGCCTGGCAACGGTGCAGCATGCTGATCGTATCGTGGTGATGGATAAAGGAAAAATTACCAGCACCGGTTCTCACGACGAGCTTATTGAAAACGATACCCTGTACCGGGAATACGCCGAACTGCAATTGCTCAGTTGAGCTAAGCGTGTTGCCATACGTATACACTTTGATTTGGTAATTTGCGCCGCCGCTGCACGCCGTGCCGGCGGCGTAATTTGTATGGATAATGCATGAAAGCTCAGATTTTACGACTGGCGGCTATGGGTGCCGCCGCAGTCCTGTTAAGCGTCCCCACTGCCCCCGCAATGGCGCAGTTCAGGGGCGATAATGAAGCCAAGCTGGTGGTCACCGAGCCCGTACGGTTTCAAAACGAAACCCGTCAGGTGGAAGCCGTCGGCACGGCTGAAGCGTTACGCTCGGTGGTGCTGTACGCGGCCGTGGCCGAAGAAGTGACAGAAGTGAACTTTGTACCCGGACAGCAGGTGGCGGCGGGTAAAGTGCTGGTCCGCCTGGATGACAGAAAGCAACTGACGGCGCTAAAACGGGCAAAATTGCAGCTGAAAGACGCCGAGCGCACCTATCAGCGCTTACTCAACAGCCAGCAACAGGGCGCGGTGGCAAAAAACGAACTGGACCTTGCCCAGACTGCCCGTGACCTGGCCGAAGTGAATGTGGCAGATGCACAAACCGACCTGGATGATCGCCATATTCGCGCCCCCTTCACGGGCGTAGTTGGCCTGACTGACATTGAGGTGGGCGACCGCATCACCACTTCGACGGCCATCACAACGCTGGATGATCGCAGCAAGCTGTATATCAATTTCCGGGCCCCGGAAGCCTCGTTGCCGGTGCTGATGAATGCGCCGGCCGTGACGCTGGAGCCCTGGGCTAACCGCAATACAGAACTGCAGGCCGAGATTGCCCAGCTTGACTCCCGCATCAATGAGTCTGACCGCACCCTGCGGGCCCGCGCAATCCTCGACAACAGCCAGGATAAGTTTCGTCCGGGGATGAGCTTTCGGGTGAAGCTGGCTATCGACGGTAACCGTTACGCGGCGATCCCGGAAGCGGCATTGCTGTGGGGGGCTACCGGAGCCTACCTATGGACCGCCGAAAACGGCAAAGCCAAACGGGTTGATGTCGAAGTGCATCAGCGTTTGCGCGGCACGATTTTGGTGTCCGGCAAATTGAATGATGGCGATACCCTTATCAGCGAAGGCATTCAGCGTTTGCGGAGCGGCCAGCAAATCACCACTGAGCTGGCCGGAGGACCGGGCGATGAGTAAGCCTGCCGTGACCACCAGCGACCTGCCCTCACTGGCCATTCGCCGACCGGTGCTGATTGTGGTACTGAACCTGCTGATTGCCATTGCCGGCCTCGCCGCGCTGTATGGCCTGGAAGTACGGGAACTGCCCGACGTGGATACCCCCACCATTACGGTTACCGCCAGCTACCCCGGGGCCTCCCCGGAAACCGTTGATGCCGAGGTTACCAGCCGTCTGGAAGGCGCGGTGGCCCGGGTCAGTGGCGTCAAGAATATTTATGCCCAAAGTGAAGAGAATTCGGCGCGGATCCGCGTGGAATTTATGCCTAATATTAACCTGGAAGATGCGGCCAACGAGACTCGTGAGTCTGTGGACAGGGTTCGCCGGCAACTGCCGGATGACATAGAACAGCTGGCTATCATCCGCGCCGACAACGATGCCCAGGCGGTAGTGAGTCTGGCGGTATCCAGCACGACGCTGGACATGGAGACCATGACCGAGCGGGTGGAAACCGACCTGGCCCCCCTGTTTCTTGCGATCCCCGGCGTGGCTGACGTGAATTTACGTGGCGACCGCGAACGGGTACTGCGGGTCTCCGTCGATCCACTCAGGTTAACCAGCTTCGGGCTGTCAATGACCGATGTGGCCGATGCGCTGGCACTGGCGCCGTTTGATGTGCCGGCGGGCAGTATCCAATCGGCGGATCAGGCGCTTATCGTCCGCGCGGATGCCACCTCGGTGACCGCGCAAGATGTTCAGGACATTGTTATCACCGGTGATATCCGTGTGGGTGATGTGGCCAGTGTATTCTTTGGTCCCGCCGATACCACCAGCATGGTGCGGCTGGATGGACAGCCCGTTATCGGCTTAGGCGTTATTCGTCAGGCCAGCTCTAACACCATCGAAATATCCGACCAGGTTATTGCAATGGTGGAGAACCTCAATAAACGCTTCACTGACATGAATATTGTGGTGACCTCGGACGACGCGGAATTTATCCGCGACTCAGTGAAAGAGGTGGTGATATCACTGAGCCTGACCATTTTACTGGTTATCTTTACCTTGCTGGTATTTATCGGTTCGTGGCGGGCCACCATTGTCCCGGCCTTATCGATTCCGGTTTCGCTTGTCGGTGCGCTTGCCATCATTTATGCACTGGGTTTTTCAGTGAATATCCTTACCTTACTGGCCCTGGTGCTGGCGACAGGCATGATTGTCGATGACGCCATCGTGGTCTCTGAAAATATCCAGCGACGCCGGGCCATGGGACTGGGGGCGCGGGCCGCCGCGGTCATCGGTACCCGAGAAGTATTCTTTGCCGTCGTTGCCACCACGGCGGTGTTAGCCTCCGTCTTTATCCCAATCGCCTTTCTGCCCTCCACGGCGGGTCGGCTGTTCCGTGAGTTTGGCGGTGTCCTGGCCGGCGCGGTGATCATTTCATCGTTTGTGGCGCTGTCGCTGGTGCCCGCCCTAACGGCCAAGCTGCCTCTTAAAAAACGTCAGGGCGCAGGTAAGTTTAGCCGCACGCTGGGCGCCGCAGGTAACCACTGCCTGCACTTTTACCAGCGTACATTACGCTGGAGTCTGAAGTTCGGCTGGATCATTGTCGGGCTCAGTTTACTGGCCGGGGCCGGCGCTTACTTCACGGCACAAAATATCGACAATGAGCTGTTGCCCAGTGAGGACAGAGGAACCATCAGGATCTTCGCCCGTGGCCCGGATGGTGCAGGTCTTAATTTTATGGATCGACAGGCTGAAAAAATGGAAGCTGTACTGATGCCGTATGTAGACAATGGCACCATCGACTCCATTTATACCGTGGTCGGCCAGTGGGACCCTAATATCGTCTTTATTACCGCCCCGCTGAAACACTGGGACGAGCGGGACCAGTCGCTCCAGGATGTGGTCGAGGAAATCCGCCCTCGCCTGCAGGCAGTCCCCGGTGCCCCCGGTAACGCATTTGGTGGCAACAGCCTGAACCTGCGTGGTCAGGGGGGCGGCCTGGAGCTGGCGCTGACCGGCGATACCTATGCGCGTATTTTTGATGTGGCACAGGATTTCGCTGTCAAAATTGAAGAAGCACTGCCGCAGTTAGGGCGTCCGCGGATCAGCTATGAACCAACCCAGCCGCAGTTAAGGGTTAATATCGATCGTCGTCGCGCCGAAGAGCTCGGCGTGCCACTCAACGATATTGCCAGTACCCTGCGGGCGGCCGTCGCCGGTTATGACATTGCCGATTTGAATGTGGGCGATCAGGCCATTCCTATTATGCTGCAAACCAACAACCGCAGTGAGAGTAA
>JBPEWW010000277.1:0-6679 GCA_052032275.1 Alteromonas sp.
GCGTAGCGTTAAACATGATCACGAGTGTCGGCCAGGTTATCCATTTGGCTTCGGTATCACTTAACTGGTAGCCGCCCAGCCAGCTGATCAGATCCGGTAATACCGTCATCGACAGTAACGCAAAGACAATGACGCCAATGCCACTTAAAGTAAACCCCAGTCGCGCCAGCAGCGCCCGGAAGAAACTACGGCGGGTAGATTCATAGTAGGTGATATTGCAGGCAATAATCAGCGCATTGGCCCCTTTGCTGGCACTCCATACGGTAATCAACAGACTCAGTAATACCCCGCTGCTCAGTGTGGCATTCGATTTCTCCATCAGGTTCTGCATCTGCTCCTGCAGCACATTCTGACTCTCCAGGGGTACTGCAGCCAGCAGGGTATTCATATGTGCCTGTAAATTTTCCGGCGTCACCAGCAAGCCGTACAGGGAAACAATGCCGGCCAGCAGCGGGAAAATAGCCAACAGAAAGTAGAACGCCACGCCGGCGGCGATGAGTGACAGATTGTGCTGCCCTATTTTCGCGTACACCTGTTTACTTACCGACCACCAGGCTTTAGCTGGCAGTTGTGTAAATGAGTGCACGTCGTGTCCTTTTGCCATCCCCGACTCCTGTCCTGTTCGTTACCTACATAATGATAGTTACAGGTTTATTACCGGACAGGTTTACTGCATGGGCCGAATTTGGCGGGAGTGCCCAGTGTGTGTCCTAGTTACGGCGATGCCGCAGCCGAAAGTGGAGACCACTAATGAACTAAACGGGGCCCGGCCCACTAATAAGCTGTGGGTCATCGGTTTACATGGCTCAATCTAATTCCCGCTACTGTTAAAGGAAGTGCAATGCCATTACGACACCTAACCCAAGCCTCATTATTAGTGACTGCCTGTTTCACCGCGCCTGCATTCGCGGCCGCTGATGTTTATACGATTGATCCTGAACACACCAGTGTGATTGCGTCGTGGAGTCATTTTGGCTTTTCCCATCCCACCGCGACATTTTCCGGCGCCGACGGCACTATTCATTTTGATGCCCAGGCGCCTGCTTCATCACGCATTTCGGTGACCATACCGGTGGAGACTGCCAACACCTATTCCGATAAACTAAACAGTGAATTTATGGGCGAAGCCTACTTTCACGCCGAAAAGTACCCGACCGCAACATTTGAAAGTACCAAGGTCGTGCCTCAGGCAGATAACACCTACCAGGTACATGGCACACTTACCATTAAGGGGGTCAGCCAGCCTGTGATCTTCCACAGTACCCTGAATAAACGCGGCACCCACCCCATGACCAAGAACAAGGCCATTGGTTTCGACGCTAAAACAGAGTTTAAACGGTCAGATTTCGGGCTGGATGAATATGTACCGGATGTAGGCGACACCGTTAGCCTGCAAATTACCACTGAAGCCCAGGTCATGCCGGACAAGTAGCCTTAGCCCTGCCTGCATCAGCGATATACCGGTGTCACGGACGCCTGCGGCGCACCAGCGTCACCACTGACACAGGCTGCGCCTGACTGGTGACTGCAGTGTCCGGGCAACACCATGCACAACGGAGGCCTGCGCCTCCGTTTTTTTCGCTGACGGGCATAACACTTAGCTGCCGGTTTCTCCTTTACGGTAAGGGATATCGTCATCCATTTGCGCAATTTGCTGGGTGCGCCGTAGCGGCGAACCGGTATGACGGGCTAACCAGGCATACGCCGTAGGCACCACGAAGAGCGTCATAAATGCCGACACCAGTACCCCTGAAAAAATCACCATACCGATGACCGTACGGCTTTCGGCGCCAGGCCCGGTGGCCAGTACCAGCGGCATGGCACTGAAGATGGTAGTGAAGCCGGTCATGACAATGGGGCGTAACCGTTGTCGGGCAGCGCGGCGTAAGGCTTCTTCAAATTCGATGCCGGCGTCACGCAGCTGGTTGGCAAACTCCACAATCAGAATGCCGTTTTTGGCTGCCAGCCCTATCAGCATCACCAGGCCAATCTGACTGTAAATGTTGACGGTTAGCCCGCTCAGATACAGGCCAATAAATGCTCCCACCAGTGCCAGCGGCACAGTCAGCATGATAACCAGCGGATGGATCCAGCTTTCAAACTGCGCCGCCAGAATAAGGTAGGTCACCGCCAGCGCCAGAAGGAAGACATAGATAAACGAGTTACCGGCTTCCTGGTACAGCTGCGACTCCCCTTTGTAGTCGATTGCGACGGTATCGGGGAGCTCGGTCTGTACGATATTTTCCAGATAAGCCAGCGCTTCACCTACCGTGTAGCCCTCGGCGAGGTTGGCAGAAATGGTAATAGCCCGCATGCGGTTGTAGCGGTTCAGCCGCGAGGAGGTGGCCTGCTCAGTGAAGGTTAACAGGTTATCCATGGGGATCAGTTCACCGCTGCGCTGCGAGCGCACATACAGGTTGTCGATGCTGCTGGGACTGCGGTAATCGGCTTCGATCCCCTCCATGATGACATTGTACTCTTCGCCACGGTCTAAAAATGTGGAGACCCGGCGCTGCCCCAGCATCACTTCCAGGGTACGACCAATATCACTGATAGACACGCCCAGGTCTGCGGCGCGATCTCTGTCGATGTTAATCAGCAGCTGGGGAAACGTCTCTTTGTAATCCGAGTCCATCCGGATCAGGTTAGGGTTTTCGGCGGCCCGCGCCATCACGGTGTCACGCCAGGCCACCAGATTTTCATAGGTGTCCCCTTTAAGGACAAACTCGACGGGCCGGCCAAAGCCCCCGCTGATACCACTTCGCATAATAGCAAACGAACGCACGTCCGGTACCGCATTGAGCTTTTCGCTGATTTCATCCATCAGGGCAAACGTACTGTACTCCCGTTCATCCCAGGGCGCAGCGCCGACGATGGCGATGCCGGCGTTGCCGCCGAAGCCCGGCGTACGGACCAGTAACCGGCCAATACGTCCGTCCTCCCGGTAAGGCATCAGAATGTCTTCAATTTTCTTTAGGTTTTCCGCATTGCTTTTAAAGCTTGCGCCTTCCTGTGCCTGCATCAGAATGAAAAAGTTTCCGCGATCTTCCCGGGGCACAAACTCGCTGGGCACCCGTGCCGACAACTGCACAATCAGGGTGACCGCCACCGCCAGTAATATCACCATCAGCAGAGGCTGATGCAGGGTTTTGCCCAGACTGTTGTAATAGGCCGACTCCAGCTGACTGAAGCGCTTGTCCATCCAGCTGCCAAATCCGGATGAGCGCTGGCGCTTTTTCAGCAATAGCGAGCTCATCATGGGCGATAGCGTCAGCGCAGTGACACTGGAAAATGCCACTGCAGCCGCAATGGCCAGCGCAAACTCAGTGAACAGGCGCCCGATATTGCCTTCCAGAAAAATAAGTGGCACAAACACGGAAATCAGCACCAGGGTGGTGGCAATGACCGCAAACCCCACCTCTTTGGCGCCGCGGTAAGCCGCCAGCATCGGTGGCTCGCCAAGCTCAATGCGCCGGTAAATATTCTCCAGCACCACAATGGCATCATCCACCACCAGCCCGATAGCCAGCACCATGGCCAGCAGGGTCAACAGGTTGATGGAGAAATCCAGCGAATACATCACGATAAACGCGGCAATCAGGGATACCGGTACGGTGACGGCGGGGATCAGGGTGGCGCGGATATTACCCAGAAACAGGTAAATCACCACCACCACCATCAGCATGGCGATACCCAGGGTGTTGTAGACCTCGCTGATCGATTCTTCAATGAACACGGACGAGTCATAACTGGGCACAATAAAAATGTTGTCTGGCAGGGTTTTCTCTATGTTTTCAATTTGTTCGCGCGCTGCCCGGGCGACCTCCAGGGTATTGGCTTTGGACTGTTTAACAATCCCCAGTCCAATCATATTGACGCCATCACCCCGGAACTCAGTCTGATCATCCTCTGCCGCCAGCTCGACGCTGGCAATTTCTCCCAGCCGCACCAGGTACCCGTCCTGACCGGTCGCCACGGTGAGCTGGGCAAAATCATCGGGGGTCAGGTAGCTGCGTGCGACCCGTACTTCGAAGTCGCGATCATCAGACTCGACCTCACCGGCAGGCAACTCCACATTCTCGGAGCGGATCACCTGCTCCACGTCAGTCACGGTTACCCCCCGGGCCGCCATCGCATTGCGGTCCAGAAACACTTTCATGGCGTAGGTACGCCCCCCGCCTACGCGGACCCGGGCCACCCCCTCCACAATTGACAGGCGGTCGACCAGAAACCGTTCGGCGTAATCGGTCAGCTCCATGGTATTGAGGTTGGTACTGCGCAGGTTGTACCACACGACTACATTTTCATCGGAATTGGCTTTGGCCACTTCCGGAGGCTCGGCCTGATCCGGCAGATTATTCAGCGCCCGGCTAACCCGCTCGCGCACATCGTTGGCGGCGGCATCAATATCCCGGCTCAGTTTAAATTCAATGGTGATGTCAGAGCGGCCATTGCGGCTGGTGGAGGTGATGTTTTTAATGCCCTCAATGCCTGAAATCCGATCCTCCAGCAACTGAGTGATACGGGTTTCCACAATATTCGCCGATGCCCCGGGGTACTGGGTATTGATACTGACAATGGGGGGATCGATGTCCGGGTATTCCCGCAACGACAGCATGGTAACGGCGGTGATCCCAAAAATTATCAGCAGCAGGTTCACTACCGTGGCAAACACCGGCCGCTTAACAGAAACGTCTGACAACCACATAACTACTCTCCCTGGCCGTCATTAAGCACTGTCACTTTGGAACCATCGCGCACCCGCAGGGTGCCTTCGGTGACGATACGCTGGCCGGCGGTCAGGCCCGCGGTGATTGCTACCAGCCCCGGCTTGCGCTCACCGATGGTGACTTCTGTTTCCCGCACCGTGTCGCCGTCCAGCACAAACACGAACTGCTTATCCTGCACTGGGACCAGCGTTTTTTCTGGCACCACCAGCGTATCCAGTACCCGTTTTTCCACGGTAATTCTTAGCAGCATGCCTGGCCGTAACCGCCCGTCATTATTATCGAGTTGCGCGCGCACCAGCACCGAGCGGCTCACCGGATCGACCCGTGAGTCCACCGTGGTAATCGTGCCACTGAAGGTCTGCCCCGGGTAGGCGACCGAGCTGGCGGCAATTTTCTGGCCCTCGGCCAGACTGGCCAGGTGATTTTCGGCCACACTGAAATCCACTTTGATGATGCTGATATCATCCAGTGTGGTGATAACATCGGCGGGCCGCACCAGCGCGCCCTTACTCACCTCGCGAATGCCCAGTAAGCCGGCAAACGGGGCCCGGATCTGCAAATCTGCCAGTTGTGCCCGTGCCACGTCCAGCTGGGCGGTGAGCGCTTTTACCCGCGCCTGTTGCTCGTCAAACAGCTGCTCAGAGGCGGCACTGGTGGCCCTGAGGTTTTTCACGCGATTAAGCTGACGCCGGGCTTCGGCAATATTGGCTTCCAGCTCCTGGATACGGGCCCGTTCCTGTTGATTGTTCAGCTGGATCAGGACCTGGCCGGCGGTCACCGTCTCCCCATCATCAAAATTTACTTCGGCAACCACCTCGGTATTCTGTGCGGTAATGGTCACCGACTCATTGGCTTTGGCTGTGCCCAGCGCCTCAATGGTAACCGGAAACGGCTGTCGCACCACTTCAGCCACGCGCACGGGGGTGGGGCGCTGCTCACGCGCCTGTGACTGGGTTTCTTCGGGCAGGTATAAATAGGCCAGCAAGGCGCCCAGCATTACAATGGCTATCAGTAGCGGTGAAAATACGGCTTTAAGAGACATTATCCATTCCTGTTAGTTACCGGCCGACGCATGCTACAGTAGCTGTTCAGCCTGTCTCGCCCTGTACGACATGAAAAAATGTTTTCGTAAACGGCGTGTTATACACTGCAATGCGACGCGCACCACCGCAGATGCGGTGGCTGAATTAGTGTTATACGGCGTGCTCTGTCGGCCCGCTCTTGGAAGCGTCTTATTTTACCGGGATTTATGCACAAAACTTTTCGCTTATCAGTAATTTTAGCGGTTTTAACGATTTTTGGCTGTGCTGACAGCGCGCCGGCGCCGCCGGTGTGCCGTAGCAGTGCACCGGCCAGCGTCGAGGGCAATGCGGCGGCCTGTATTATCCGTACGCAACATACGCTGTTATTCATTCAGCACCGGCTTACCGGCAAGCTGGACGTGCCCGGTGGCGGACGTCAGCAGGACAGCTCGCTGGCCTGTACCGCACACCGCGAAACCTGGGAAGAGACCGGCCTGAACGTGGAAGTAGGTGCCGTACTGGGCACCACGTCCCATGGCATGGTGCTGTTCCATTGCACCCAGACAGCAAACCTGGCTGCCCTGCCCGCTGAATTTGCGGCGCCGGACTGGGCGGCGGTAGAAGTCAGTGGCTTACACAAAGTGTCGCCGTTTGACCTGCGCCACGAACAGCTTCGCTTTGCCGATGATCTGGTGCCATTACGGGACGCGTTCGTACAGGCTGGCAAGCTACCAGGCCCCTTGCCGGGGCCCACCAGGTAGTCATTCGTTATGCCATATTCCACGTTGCCGGTTGTTGCTGTTCGGCGGC
The DNA here is from genome assembly GCA_052032275.1 of Alteromonas sp. Taxonomy (GTDB): domain Bacteria; phylum Pseudomonadota; class Gammaproteobacteria; order Enterobacterales; family Alteromonadaceae; genus Alteromonas. The sequence goes on from JBPEWW010000277.1 coordinate 6,563, forward strand.
TCTGGTAATTTCTAGCTCTACACAGCTCACAGGAGAATTGCATTGTTCGAACTGCAAAGCCGCAGCCTCAAAGGCAAGGTGTCTGAGGAAGAATGGCAGGCCCGGGTCGATCTTGCT
>JBPEWW010000278.1:0-3228 GCA_052032275.1 Alteromonas sp.
AGCGCCGGCAATTGCTCAGCTAACAGCGTCGCGCCCTGCTCAATGAGCATTAAGGCTGATGCTTCCAGCGGCTCCAGAAACCCTGACGATAGCCCAATTGCGACACAGTTTTTTACCCACGGGGTGTCGGTGTAACCGGTGGTAAACTGTATTTTGCGGGTGGCAGGCATGGCCGCCGCTGAGCCGCCCAGATAGGCCTGTAAACACTGCTGCGCCGTTGCGTCATCCGTATACTGTGAGCAATATACATAGCCCACCCCCCGGCGGGTCTGCAGACCGATGTCCCAGATCCACCCGGCCTCCTGCGCGGTAGAGGCAGTGTAACAGGGCACCGGTTGCGTGGCGCTCGCATAGGGTTGCTGACAGACCAGCGCTGAGTCGGCAAACAGGGTGTCTGAACACGTCACCCGGGTAGCCCCAAGCGCTTTTTCCAACAGCAGGCTGTTAAACCCTGAGCAGTCAACAAACAGATCAGCGTGGAGTTCGCCATGTGAAGCAGTGGTAATGCTGGCAATGCCCTCATCGGTGGCAGACACCCGGGTGACCTCGTCGCGAATGTGCTGAACACCCAGCCGGGTGGTTCCCTGTTCCTGCAGTAACGCGATAAACTGGCTGGCATCCAGATGATACCCGTAATTGATAGCCGGCCCCCGGTTGCGCTGGCCGTCAGCTTTCGGGGCCAGACCGGCGTCGCAAATGGCCGGCTGAAAACTGACGGCCTCCGCGTAAGGAACATCAGCATGGCCGGTCAGCCAGTAGGGAGTGATATCGGCAGAGGCCGAGCCCTGCGGGGCAGAAAACGGATGGTAGTAACTGTTGTGGGTAGCCGATGTGTGCCAGTTGATAAATTTACTGGCCTGCTTAAAGGTTGCACTGGCGCGCTGGATTAGCTGGCTTTCACTGATGCCGATCTTGCGCAGGGTGTCGCGCATGGTTGGCCAGGTGCCTTCCCCGACGCCAATGGGGCCGATGGTGGCCGAGTCGACCAGGGTGATTGTTACACCGGCGCCGCCCAAAGCAGACCGCTGGCTTGCAGCGAGTAAACAAGCAGTCAGCCAGCCAGCAGTGCCGCCGCCGACAATAACTACGTGTGAAAGAGGCTTACTCACAGTTTTCTACCCTGTTATTAATCCACCAGTCTGCCGCGCCACTGGGCGCGCTGCCGGAACACGATTCGATTTACGCCCAGTGCCACCGCAATGCAGCTTAGCAAGGTCACCAGCATCAGGTGAATATAATGCAGTGCAAAAGGGGCATGCACAAAACTAAAGCCAGCATACAGGATTACGCCGAAGATAACTGCGGTAATCCCCGCATAGGGATTGACGTTATTAAACAACAAGCCAACGATAAAAATGGACAATATCGGCATGCTCAACAGACCGTACAATTGCTGCAGCAGGTTAATAATACTCTCAGCCTGCGCGTAAACCGGTACCATCAACAGCGACACGACGGTCAGCAGTGCGGTAACGATACCGCCCAGTTTTGCGACCTTAGGTGACTTATTGATGTAAGCCTCGTGGATATCACAGACATACAGTGCCGTGGCCGAATTCAGGTTACTGTTGTAGGTGGTCAGTACTGCCGCCGCCAGTGCAGCAGCAAAGACGCCGGACAGCCACTCTGGCAGAACATCGCCAACCAGGGTGCCGTAAGCGGCATCATTGATGTCACCATACAGTTTGTACGAGATGATGCCAGGCACCACAATAATCGAAGGAACAATAATAAAGCGGATCAACGCAGCGGCATAGACGCCCTTCTGCGCCTCTTTCACACTGGGCGCGGCCATGGCGCGCTGAGTAATGGTCTGGTTGGTGCTCCAGTAAAATGTCTGGATAAAAATCATGCCGGTGAGCAAGGTGGGCCAGGGTAACGGGGAGTCACTGTCGCCAATCAGGGTGAGCCGCTCCGCCGGAATGCCGGAAAAATCAAAATCAATGGCAAACAGCGCCAGGATCACGACCACGATAGCCATGACCAGCAACAAGACCCCGGAGTATGTATCTGACACCGCCACCGCCCGTAAGCCACCAAAAATGGCGTAGAGTGCCCCAATGATGGCAAAGGTGGTGGCCACACTCATCAGTGACACATCTAACCCGAACATATTTATCATAAACAGCGAGCCGGAATAAATGACCGCCGGCATGAAGATCAGGCTGCTGCCAAGAAAAAACAGCAAGCCAATTAAGGCACGGATATGCTTGTTGTTATAACGCTTTTCCAGTAGTTCGGTGGTGGTAGTACAGCCGTAATGGTAGTACACCGGCAGAAATATTTTAGCCAGAATCAACAAGCCTGCTACGGCCGCAAACTCCCACCAGGCCAGCAGTGCCATCTGATTTCCGTTCATGCCAACCAGCTGATCGGTGCTGAGGTTGGTCAGCGTGATCGAGCCGGCCACAAAAATCCAGGTAAGCCCACCGCCGGCCAGAAAGTATTCTTTGTTTTCACTGGCTTTACTGTGCCCGTGGCCCCGGCACTTAAGGTAGGTCAGTAAGCCAATGAGGGCGGTGATGACAATAAACACCAGAATCTGAAGGGTACTCCCTGACACGTGCGACTCCTTATCAGGTTAACGAAAAAAATGAGGCCCGCCCCCGTGAGGCAGTAAAATTACGGCGTGGCAAAGTGCTCCGGTAAGGTCTGAGCAACGCTGCGACGGCGTAATGTCACGTAACTGAGCCAGTTTAAAACAGCAATAAGGGAGCCGCAGCTCCCTTATTGTCTGTGCTGTTATCAGAAGGTTGCGCGTACGCCCAGTGCATAGCGGGCGCCATCGTCGACCAGCTGCACGAACTGCTCTTCGAACCGGCCGTGTCGGCGTAGCTCTTCGCCGGTCACATTGATCCCTTCGAAGAACACCGTGAAGGTTTCGTCAATGTCATAGCTGGCACTCACATCCACCTGCCCGTAGGTTTCGGTGTAGCGCGGTTCAATGCCACCCAGCGGGCTGACCACGTTTTGCATAAACCCTTCGCGGTTGTTATACGCTACCCGTGCCTGGAAACCGTCCTGCTCGTAGAACACCGTCAGGTTCTGCGAGTCGCCCAGTCCTTCCAGCGCAAAGACTTGCGAGGTGTCGTCTTTATCCAGCTCAGCATCACTGTTCACGATGGTGGCATTAGCCTGAATACCGAAGCCATTCTCGAAGGTGTGTAACCACGCCAGCTCAATACCATCGACGTTGGCCGTTTCGCCGTTGCGGGGACGGCGCACATT
>JBPEWW010000279.1:0-3790 GCA_052032275.1 Alteromonas sp.
TCACCCTGACAATATTATTGTTGCCTGCTAACAGGGCACACGCCCAACTGTAGACAAACATGGTATCAACATTGGCTGGTGTAAAATGTACCACCGTCCCAAGGGGTTTATACATTGACGAAGCATACCCATTCAGTATCCCTCGCAGGTTCGATTCCCTCAGCCAGAAAGCCAGTGCAACTAGCTCTTTATGCGCCTTGCACGACGGGTCTTGCATCAGTGCTGCTGACAGCGTTTTAAAAAACTGCAAGATCCGGTCTGCCCCAAACGTCAGCGGTGTTTGCTGAAAGAGCGCCTCACACTCAGTCGCTGTTGCGGTGCCAGACTCTGGCAGAAATGCGGGATGATTGGTCATACGTGCGTTTGCGTGTCACTGCAGCCACGCACCTCAGTTTTTGGCAACCTGCCATGTATCTCAAAATATTTTCCTGCTCGCCCGCAACCACAGCCATTCTCAGCGATCAGTCGCCCCATGTCCTCGGTGAGCAGACTGTATCCGGGGTAGCTGGTGGGGATAGCCGAAATCACCTGTATTAAACCGGGCTTTCCGACTGGCTGTTCAGCAAGGGTGTGTGGATGGCGTACAATAATGTCTGCTAATGAAGGCACGTGTAAATGGCCGTGCTCGCATTCGACGAAGACCGTGCCCACCTGTTCTGCCATACCATAGAAGTTGTGCACGTGACGAATCCCAGCGACCGCCTGCAGGGTTTGTTTAAACGTAGCGTTATCTACCTGCTCCTCCACAAGTTTTTTCCATCCACCGCTGTGTATTAGCGTTGCCTTAAGGAGTGAGTATTGCTGATCAGCTTGCTGTAAGGCCCGCACAAAGTATTTCCACACCATAAACGTAAAGCCAAACACCAGCACTGGCGACTGCCCGTGTTGATCGATGAATGTGCTAAGCGCGGCATGATTAATAGTCATATCGTCATTCAACGCATACACCGGTTGCCGCCCAAAAAAAGCCATCCCCTGAATGCCCGCCGCGCGAGCAGACAACGTGCGATCCTTGAGTACTGACGGAGAGTCGATAATGAGCATCGGTAGCCGCTGCCTGCCAATAAAATTTTGCATTATTTTTACCAGCACTTTGCTTTGACGGGCACTGGTTGCCTTATCAAGAACAACCCTGGCCGGTGTTTGGCCGGTAGTTCCGGACGATTGTAAAATGCGAAACACCTCTGTGTCGGGAACACTGGACAAAGTAAACTGCTTAAATAAGCGTACAGCCACATAAGGCCAGCTTGAAAGTGAATCAGAATGAATTTGAAAGCCTGCAGCGAGCTTTCGGTATGCTTCGCTGTGGTCGTAATGATGAGCATGGAGTGCCTGCATCACCGGCATCAAAGCCTGCTGTTTCTCATCACCCGCCAGGCCAAAAATGTCATGTTCCAGCAGCTCGGAAAACGCCTCTGAATACTTCACTCTCTTGGCACCTGATTGTCACCTGTTAGCATTTGCTGCAGCCTGGCATAGTCAATTTTGCCATTCGGCAACTCCGGCCACGCGGCAATGGCTGCAATGGTATAAAAGGACGGCGGACACGCCAGCCAGGCGCGGGCAAGCTTGGCAACCGTGTTGTTCTGACCTGGCTGGCAGCCAATATAAAGCTGATTATCGTTGCCAACGCACCTGACCTCTAGCTGTTGCTGTCCAAACAGGTTCTCCAGCCCATCCAGACTCACGCGCTCCCCGGCCAGCTTGACGATGCGCTTAATCCGGCCTTTAATCAGATAATCACCGTCATGGTCACGCGCCGCCAAATCACCGGTCGCCAGAAACGGTAACCCCGAAAAACACGCAAGCTCACCAACGTCACTTACATACCCCAGCATACAGTTTTCACCACGGTAACAAAGCTCCCCAACGGTATTATCTGAACGGATGATCTCGCCTGATCTGTCCCGCAGAAAAAAGTGACCACCTGGGACGGCTTTGCCAATGGCATCTGGTTTAGAAAACGCTTTCGCTGGCGACAGCCACCCCATTCGGGCAGTGGCTTCAGTCTGACCGTACATGCGAAACAGGTCACTGTTATTAATATCGGCGAACTCCCGCAGAGCATTAAGCGTACCTAATGTCAGTTTACCTCCCGCCTGCGTAAAATAACGCAGCGTGGACAGCGCGCGACGCGTAAACCTCAGACGGACCAGCATATCGTACCAGGTGGGTACCCCAGCCAGCGAACTGACTCCTGCGTTTTCCAGCATAGGCCAGAATGCCTTATCCATTACCGTAAGCGAAGATAGTAACAGACACGCGCCCGTTGCCAGATGCGTGTTTAATACAGACAGTCCATAAGAATAGGACAGAGGTAGTGGTGAGTACGCGATGTCCGTGCTTTCGATGGGTAAATAGTCACAGATGCTCTGGGTATTCGCAGCTACGTTAGCGTATGACAATGCAACGGCTTTGCCGCCGCCGGTCGACCCGGAAGTCATCAACAGCAGCGCCAGCTTGTCATCCAGCTCATGGGCCGTGGTACTCCCGGCAAGAGGTGAGTCCTCAGCAATAATAACATTAGGCTGAAACGCGTTAATCAGCTGTCTGAACGCGTCGGTGTTTAACTGGGGGTTCACAAGTATGGCCGGCCAGCCTTGCTTCAGACAGGTAAGGTAGTAAGTAATGCTGGCAGGGGTATTTTTGATTGCCAGTAAAACCAGCGGACGCCGGTTAATTTCTGGCGATAACATACCCGATATTTGTATTTCGCTCGCAGTTATTCGCCTGGCAAGCGACGCGTATGAAATGCTTTCGCCATTAATGAGCAGGGCTGTACACTGCCCGCGGCTGGCCAGTTGCGATATCCAGTGCATCTATACTTTCAGCCCGCTACGCATGAAACAAACCATCCACAGGCAAAATATGACCCGTCGTAAACGCCGCCCCCTCACTCAACAAAAAAACCACTGCGCTGGCGACATCCTCGGGACGTCCTAACGTTTTCATTGCAGTGCGGGAAATCACGGCATCACGTTTGTCTGTCTTATAATGAGCGGTAAGATCAGTATCGATAAACCCCGGGGCGACGCCGTTAACGCGGATCCCGACTGCCGCCAGTTCTTTTGCTAATGACTTGGTCGCGCCGGACAGTGCGGCCTTGCTGGCTGCATATGCACTCATTCCCTCGCTGCCCTGCTCGCCTACCTGCGAGAGGATATTGACGATGGCGCCGTGGCGATTTCGTGTCATTAACCGGCTGGCAAGCTGCATGTGCTGATATGCTGCGTGAAAGTTAACCTGCATTTGCCCGGTGATGAGATCCTGGCTGCTTAACAGCAACGACGCCTCTTGCATGGTCCCCGCATTGTTAACCAGGCCCGTAAACCTGCCAACTTTTGACTCGGTTTGCTTTTTCTGGATAAACCGGAATGCCTCTTTGACCGCCTTCTCGTCGGTCACATCGTAGGCCAGCGGGATAATACGGTCAGGCGCGTGGGCAACCAGAGTATGCAGTTTTGTTTCATCCCTGGCTGCTGCGAATACGGTCGCGCCACAAACCACGAGCTGCTCCACTATCCGCTGACCGATCCCACCGGTCGCACCGGTGACCAGCACACTGGTATCCTGCAAGCTGGCGTTAAAACGCGACATCATATCTGGCCAGAATTGTCTTAGCTTTGCCAACTGAGCTCATGTCGATAATATCGTCGGTGTCCAGCATAACGTCAAAGGTAGTTTCCAGTTCGGCTATTAAAATCATGTGCGCAGTCGAGTCCCACTCTTTGATGGTGTTGTACTGCAGGTCATCTACCACTGCATCAGGTGTTACACCTAAAGCGTCGCA
>JBPEWW010000028.1:0-1974 GCA_052032275.1 Alteromonas sp.
CCGCAGCCGGCGTCCACCTGAATCTGAACCTGACTCAGCACGGTCCCTATGTCATGCATGGTGACGAGGGATACAGTGAAAAGTCTGCAGACGGACGCTTTCGTTCTTACTATTACAGCCAACCATTTATCCAGGCAACCGGCACGCTGACCTTACCGGAAGGAGACTTAGCGGTAAGCGGACAGGGCTGGTTTGATCATGAGTGGACCAGTGCCCTGGCGGACGAGGATGCGCTTGGGTGGGACTGGTTTTCGTTGCACCTGGATAATGGCGATAAAATTATGGCGTTTCGCATGCACGTCAATGACGCGCGGCCTTTTGTTACCGGTACATACGTTACCCGGGACGGTCAGTCCCATCACCTCAACAGCCAGGATCTCACCCTTAGGCCTGTCTCCACCGCGTCCGTTGCCGGACGGTCTTTGCCGCTTACCTGGCACATGACAATTCCATCGGTGGGCGTCGATGTGCAGCTTACGCCGTTCAAAACCGATCAGTACAACCGGGCGCAGTTTCCTTACTACGAGGGACGAATGGAGGTATCCGGCAGCCATGGCGGAAGCGGTTTTATGGAGCTTACCGGGTATTAAACTGACCACACAGGCGTGACTGGCGGGTTAGTAGACAGACCAGTTTATCCGTCGGGTTAAGGACTCCAGCGCCGCCACACCAGCCTGGGAATTGCCCATACGATTCAGCGCCGGTGACCATACACACAGCGAGAATCGCCCCGGCACCACGGCGATAATGCCCCCGCCGACACCACTTTTGCCGGGCAAGCCAACTTTAAAGGCGAAGCTGCCAGCCTCATCGTACAGGCCACTGGTAGCCAACAGCGCATTAACCTGTCGCGTTTGATCGTGGGTCAGTACCGGCTCTTTGGTAATGGTGCAGTGACCGCGGTTGGCCAGAAACTGGGAGGCGCGGGCCAAATCCACACAGCTCATTTCCAGTGCGCAGTTGTAAAAGTAGTTATGGAGCACCTCTTCCACATCATTATGGAAGTTACCGTACGCTTTCATTAAGTACGCCATCGCGGCATTGCGGGCGCGATGCTCAAATTCAGAATTCGCGACATCCGGATTAGCCAACAGCCCCTCATTACCGGACAGTTTGCGTACCAGATCGCGCATGGCCACATGAGGCGCAATCAGGCGGGACTGGTTCATATCGGCAATTGCCAGTGCGCCCGCGTTAATGAACGGGTTGCGCGGAATACCGTTTTCGTACTCCAGCTGCACCAGCGAATTAAACGGCAACCCGGAGGGCTCACATCCCACACGCTGCCAAAGTGACTCTCCGTAGTAAGTCACAGCCAGTACCAGATTAAATACCTTTGAAATACTCTGGATAGAAAACTCGGTGGTGGCGTCGCCCGCAGTGGTCACTTTGCCGGAGGTATCGCACACCGCAATCCCGAACTGGTTAGGGTTGACCTTTGCCAGTGCGGGGATATACGTAGCCACCTGCCCCTGTCCAATCAGTGGCTGCACCTCTTGCATAATGTCGTTGAGTAACGCCTGCATGCCTGTTCCTTCTTCTGTTATCTGCCTGTAACTACGCACACTAGCCCGATAATGGCTTAAACGATTTGTAATGGCACAAAAAACCCGGACACAGGCCCGGGTTGTTCATACGATGGCGCGAACAGCTACTGGCAGCGCCAATCGGTTTTGTAGTCACAATTCGGATTGTTGTCGGCGGCACTGGCCGGCACCGCTACGGCCTGCTCTGCTTGCGCGGCGTCACGCGCCAGCAGGCTGAAAATAGTATGGGCTATCTGCGTATTATCTATTTTTCCTGACAGCAAATTTGCTCCCGCCCCGAACGCAAAGACTTCAACGTCCACGCCAGTGTGACCACTGGTGGTCCAGCCGGTATTCGTCTTGCCATCAATAAATGCTTTTAACGCGGTATACCGCGCCTCTTTATCGGCCTGCTTAAGGTCGTCAAAATGGCGCTTTTCTTCCTCGG
>JBPEWW010000280.1:0-3392 GCA_052032275.1 Alteromonas sp.
TACCGGCTTTGTTTTCTACCCGGGAAATCTCGTAACCCAGCTCGTTGTCCTCGACAAACTGCTGACGACGCAGGGCGCCCATGCTCAGTCTGGCGGGTTTGTCAGCCGAGCCGCTCTGGGTGGCCGGGCCGCGGTTACCAATGCCACCAAAGTTAGTGGACAGTGCCGACATGGAGTCATTGCGGAATTTATTCTGATCCAGCTGAATCCACAGGTATTTAAGGGTATCGGGCGAGTTGTTCTGATAAGTAATGGTTTCGCTGGCTTCCAAGCGACGCGCGTCCTCGTCCAGCGTCACATCAATCTGATAATCAACTTTTTGTTGCCAGTACTGATGACCCGGTTCGCCAGCGGCGTTGCGGTACACATTAGGGGTGGGCAACACTTCATCGAGTTGCCTGAATTTATCTTCGAAGTCACCTTTTGTTTGTTTTATTGCTGCGGTGGCGACTGGCAGCTGAACCATCATGGATAGCACCGGGATAACCCAGAACAGATGGCGGTTACGTCTACTCATGCAGATTCCTTGCTACTGATGAAAAGAAACACAAATCAAGTCGGCCATTGTATAAGCCCTGTTCACCTAATTACCAGTTTTTGACCGTTAAAAGCCCTGCCTTCGCCGCAAAGAAGCCGTTGCAAGACGCTTGTTTCTGTACAGAAAGGTGACGTATGCTTACGCCATAAGCAGTTTACTTGCTGTCATCTATGAATTCATTCCACTGGCAACGTGCTGTCCTGAAAGTAGGCAGTGCCTTAATCGCGCCGCAGGGAAACGCCTGTGAAGCGCGCTATTTACTGCCCCTCGCCCGGTTTATTACGGCCAGCCGGGAAGCCGGCAAGGAAGTGATTGTGGTGTCGTCCGGCAGTGTGGCAGCCGGACGTCGCAGTGTGCCCCTGACCCATCCCCCGTCGATTGCAGAAAAGCAGGCCATGGCAGCCATCGGACAAACGCAGATGATGGCGAACTGGCAACGGTTTTTTGATGCTCCCTGCGCCCAGGTGCTGCTGACCGCGGACGATCTGCATGACCGCACCCGCTATGTGAACATCAAAAATACCCTCCGCGAGCTGTTAAAACACGGTGCCTTACCGGTAGTGAATGAGAATGACACCGTGGCGGTGAATGAGCTGAAGGTGGGCGATAATGACAACCTGGCCGCCTATACCGCCCTGGTGGCCGAGGCGGATACGCTGATCATTTGCTCAGATATTGACGGGTTATATACCGCCGATCCCCGCAAGCATGCCGATGCGACACTGATCCCCGAAGTCAGGCACATTGATGAGTCTGTGTATGCGCGGGCCGGCGGGGCTGGCAGCGCCGTCGGCACCGGTGGCATGCGCACCAAAATTGAAGCTGCCCAGAAGTGTACCCACAGCGGAATTCAGACCCTCATTGTGAATGGCCGGCGGGGACAAACTTTCGATGCCCTGCTGGACGGGACCTGCCCCGGCACCCTCTTCCATGCCACGCAACCGCGGGGCAATGCGCGCCGTTTATGGCTGACCCATACGCTGCGCACCCGGGGGGTGATCACGGTGGATGAGGGGGCCAGAGACGCGCTGGTGATGCGCGGGGCATCGCTGCTGCCTTCTGGTATCTGTGCCGTGCGCGGGCAGTTCAGGTGTGGCGATGCGGTGGAAATTCATTGTCAGGACAGCCCCATTGCCAAGGGACTCTGCCTGTTTTCTGACGCTGAACTGACGCAGATACAGGGGATGAAGTCACAACAAATTCGTGACACCTTAGGCTATGCTAGTAGTGAGGTCGTGGTGCACCGGGATGATCTGGTGCTGTTGTCCAGCCGTCAACCAAGTTAGCTTCGTCCCTGTCGGGGGCAAAGCTCACCGAACGAGCAGGGATATCATCATGAGTTTCTCTATTCAGCAGGCTGCCCGCGAGGCGCGCAAAGCGTCAGTTACCGTTGCTGCGCTCAGTGCACAACGCAAGCAAACGCTGTTAATGGCCATTAGCCAGCACATAGTGGCGCAAACCGACAGCATCCTGGATGCCAATCACCTGGATACGGAAAACGCCCGGGTACAGGGACATGACAAACAGCTGGTGGACCGGCTGACACTGACCCGGCAGCGGGTGATGAATATCGCCAACGCCATTGCCGACATTGCCGCGCAACCTGAGCCGGTAGGCGAAGTCAGCCAGCTGCACACGCTGCCCAGTGGTATTCAGGTTGGTAAAATGCGCATCCCGCTGGGCGTCATTGCTATGATTTATGACGCCCGCCCGCACCTCACCGCCGAGTCGGCCGCCGTGTGCCTGAAAGCCGGTAACGCTGTGATCCTGCGGGGCAGCCATGAAGCACTGCATACCAACCTGGCGCTGGCGGCCTGTATTCACCATGTTCTCAAAGAGCAGGCGCTGGATCCGGCGCTGGTCACCCTGGTGCCCAGCCCCAGCCGCACGATATTAAAACAATTACTGGGCTTAAAAGAGGAGATCGATCTGATTATTCCCCGCGGTGGTGAAGGGCTGACTGAATTTGTCACCGACCATAGCCGGGTCCCGGTCATTCAGCACCGTAAAGGCGTATGTCATTTGTACGTTGATGCGCATGCCCGCCACGACACTGCACTGGCGCTGCTGGAAGACGGCAAAACCCGGCAGGCTGACCGCTGTAACGCCCTGGAAACCTGTCTGGTGCATATTGATCAGGCAGCCAGCCTGCTGCCCGAAGTGGCCAGGTTATGTGCTACTCACGGCGTGGTGGTGCACGCCTGTGAGCGGGCCATTGGCTATTTCGATGAGGCGCTGCCCGCTGCCCGCAGCGACTGGCAAGCCGAGTACCTGGCCCCGGAGATTGCCATAAAAGTTATAGACAGTTACGACGCCGCCGTGGGGCATATACGTGAGCACGGCACCGGTCATACCGATGTGATTGCGACCGAGCATTATCAGACCGCACAGCGCTTTATACAGGATGTGCCATCAGCGGTGGTGATGGTGAATGCATCGCCACGGTTCGCCACCAGTGCGCAGCTGGGTACCGGCGCGGAAATTGGGGTGTCCAGCGGCAAGTTGCATGCCTACGGCCCCATGGGGGCGCGCGCACTGACCACCGAGAAATTTGTGGTGCTGGGTCACGGCGAGGTGTGTCCGCCCTGAACCACCGGCATGCGTGGCAATTTAGTGAACAGCCGCGTATGCTCGTTAATCGCACAGGCCAGTAACGGATCCACCATGTCAGACATTACCCCTTCCCTGCAGGACTATCCCTTTCAGATCACACTTGCCTCACGGTGGCAGGATAACGATGCCTACGGTCACATCAACAATGTGGCCTATTACACGTTCTTTGATACCGCCATCCATCGGTTTCTGATAGACGAGGGCGGCCTGGACGTACAGCGGGGTAAGGTGGTGGCTTACG
>JBPEWW010000281.1:0-3214 GCA_052032275.1 Alteromonas sp.
GGGGCCATCCTCACTACGCTGGTAGTAGCCGCTATGTTGTTTATCATTTATATGTGGCGCATAACCAGCGGCGAGCTATTGTTGCGTGAAGCGTCCGCAGCCCTGGATGCCGACCATGTCGCCATTGCTACCCTCAGTGCCCATTACAGCGATGATGACATTGCCGATGTGATCGCCGGCACCCTCGGCGATGCCACGCACCCACCATTGTTTGCCATTGCGGATTCGGCCGGCCGCGTTATTACCGGAAATATTGCTGACTGGCCGTTACCTGATACACGGCCGCGCCAGAATGCCTCAGCCAGGTTGTCGGTGCGTCAGCCGGGTCAACCAGCCCGTAATGTAGAAACACTTTACGAAGTGAGTCGCCTCGGTGACAACCGGGTGCTGTTTGTGGGCCGCACGGTGGGCGAACTCAGTACCCTGCAGTGGATGGGGTCAACCCTCAGCTGGGTTGTGCTGGGGTTACTTGGCGCCGTAGGTGTGCTGAGTTTTGTCGTGGCAATGTACGTGGTAAACCGTATCAACCGGATGTCGCAAACGGCCGAGAAAATCATTCGTACCGGCGACCTGCAGGAGCGCCTGGAAATTGACAGCAACTGGGACGACCTGAGTCAGCTCGCGCTGGTATTTAACGGAATGCTGGATAAGATTGAAGCCTCGGTAGATAACATCAAAAATGTCACCGACAATATTGCCCACGATTTACGCACCCCGCTGTCACGCCTGCGCGGCACCCTCGAAAATATTGATGACCATGCCTTACGAGAGCAGGCCACCCAGGAGGCAGATAACCTGCTCAGCATGTTTAACAGCCTGTTGCGCATCAGTGACATTGAAACCAAGCGCCAACGCCAGGGATTTACCAAAACTGCCTTACATACCGTCGTCGCTGACGTCACTGAACTTTATCAGCCGTTGATAGAGAGTCAGCACATGACGCTCACTGTTAACCTGGAGACGGTTACCATGACGGGCGATCCGAACCTGTTATTCCAGGCCGTGGCCAACGCCATCGATAATGCGCTGAAATATGCCGGTGACGGTCACCATATTGCTGTCTCTCTGAGTCGCGATAGTGACATTATTGTGCTGAGCATTAATGACGACGGCCCTGGTCTGGACGCTGCGGAATTTAGCAACCTGGAGCGGCGCTTTTTTCGGGCATCAAGCAGCCGAACCACCGCAGGCAACGGACTGGGTTTATCATTGGTGTCGGCCATTATCACCCTGCATCATGGCGCAGTCTGGTTTGTAGACGATCCGCTATGTACAGGGTCCGGACTAGGGGTGGTGTTTACCTTTCCCGCGTCACTGGACTAACCTTTCCGTGCTGCGCCAGCGACCGCTTACTACTGCGGTTGCCGCTGCATAAAGATGGTGACCTCTGCCATTACCAGGCCGAACTTTCTGATATACGAGCGATTCATCATGGTGCTGTCATCGAACGCCCAGAACCAGTCGTCGAAAGTCACTTCATATGTCGTGTCACCAACCGGCAAATCCATCTGGTAATGAAAGTTAAATGCATTGCCGTGTGACGTGCCGGTGGCTGTCCCCAGAATATCGCCGGCTTCACCTTCAAAGGAATTCTCCCCGGTCTGCGTGATGCGCCATACCCGGGACTTCACGCCGTCACCCACGCCGTAGGTAAAGGACTCATCAAGAATTAAGGTGTCGCTTTCGATGCGCCCGTCAATGTCTACCACGAAGCGCTGCACTACCTCACCGGAGCGATCCTGGACAATCCCCCACGCTTTGACATCGCCATTAAAAAACGCCTTAATATCAAACTCAGGCGCAATGTTTTCATAGTCACTGCCATCCACCGAGACCGAACAGCCACCCAACAACACAGTTAACGCCAGCGCGCACATAGTCAGCATTATATTCTTCATGGGTTAGCTCCGCTCAGTAACTTTTCGCGTAGTTCCGGCTCAGACGTTTTTGGCCCCAGCCAGATATTGAAAAACCAGGTGGCAAACGCGGGATCGTCCACCTTACCCAGCTCCTTGCCATCCTGATAAAACCGGGTCACACTGTTTTCACCGACGACCCCCACCAGGTGTTCACCGTCTTCGATATCAGGAAATATCTGCTGCATGGCAGCCGACCACTGCTGTATCTTGTCCTTGTCGTCCAGGCCCTGAGACCGCATCTCTTTAATAGAACGTTCAGCAATTTTTTTGCCTTTAAAATCGCGCAGGTAATCCAGTTTCAGTGCGAAACGTTGCGCCGGCCATTCCCCGTCAGTTGAATACAGGGTTGCGGTATAGACATCCCAGAAGTAATAGGTAAACTTCGCCTGTCCAACTTCAGCGGCATTCGGCACTGCGCCTTTGACTTCCTCAGGCACCGCGCCGTGAACGGTGAACACCGCCAGGCTAATCAGGAGTATTAATATGCGTGACATAACCCGTCCTTTGTTTTTACTCTGTTACTTATACCGTGCGGCCAGGCTAGCTGATCATCTGTTAAATTACCGTAACGCTTTACTGTCAGTGCTCAGGCCTGCCACTCCGGCCGTATCAGGGTGAGTTCGCTGTGAGCATCCAACTGCCCTCCCCGCTGACCCGCATCTACCCTGACTGGCGTCACGCCGACACCGTTAATTTGTATGTTAAGCGGGATGATCTTATTCATCCGGTGATCTCCGGCAATAAATGGCGCAAGCTGGCGCCGGTGCTTGCCGTGTTGCCTGATTCGTGCCCGGGCGTGGTCAGCTTCGGGGGCGGCTATTCAAACCACCTGCATGCGCTGGGCTATGCCTGTGCCAGCCGCCGCCTGCCCTTTACGGCCATCGTAAGGGGGGATTACCGCGCCCGGCCTACGCCCATGCTTCAGGATCTCACAGCATGGGGGGCGACCCTGCGCTATGTAACCAAAGCAGAGTACGCACGCAGAGAGTCAACCGCCTACCTGGAGGCACTCCAGCGCGATTTCCCGGGGCACCTGATTATTCCCGAAGGCGGCAGTCAGCAGGCGGCGCTGACCGGCATTGCATCGTTGACAGAGGAAATCTCCACGCCGTTTTCCTGGTTACTGGTTCCGGTGGCCAGTGGTGCAACGCTGGCCGGGGTAGCCAACGCGCTGACCGG
Source organism: Alteromonas sp. (assembly GCA_052032275.1). Taxonomy (GTDB): domain Bacteria; phylum Pseudomonadota; class Gammaproteobacteria; order Enterobacterales; family Alteromonadaceae; genus Alteromonas. The sequence continues at coordinate 3,099 of JBPEWW010000281.1, forward strand.
CTCACAACGGGCCATCGGCATTGGTGTACTCAAAGGTGAAGGGTATCTGGAATCACTGGTTGAACGGCTGCTGCCAGCGCCACGCGATAACTGGCATGTTAACCATGATTTTCACT
>JBPEWW010000282.1:0-4202 GCA_052032275.1 Alteromonas sp.
GGCCGGCCGGGTCGCCCCGACCGGGTAACGAACAGCGCTCGTCGGGGGTGTTGCCGCGAGCGCCGGGAGGTTAACTCCTGCTATTATGACTCCATGCGCTGACCACTGGGCGTCAACTCACTGGCCAGCAGTTCGTCCATCGACAGCAGGCCGTCTTCGTTCTGGTCGATAAGCCCAAAATTACGCAGTAATTCGGTATTGCGCACCGCTTCTTTTAAGGAGATTAAGCCGTCCTGATCACTGTCCAGCTGCGTCATCAGATCAGCATGCTCTTCAGCATGGGCACTGGCGACGGACACCGCCTGAATGGCCGCCACTGTTAATAAGATAAGAAACATTTTTTCAATACGCTTCATGATAGCCTCCGCGCGTCTGTCACAGGTCAGGGCAATCCACTCCCCATTGCCCGGGTCGTCGACCGCACTTCTGTCGATACACAGGTTGATTGCGCGAATCGTGCCAAAATGAAAAAATCTTTAATTTTTATAAACTTAGAAGAAATGAGCCGGTAAGCTGCCACGTGATTGTTGCAAATTAGCAACAATCGCGTGGCAAATTGGGAGGTGTCGGTTTGCGCATCACAGGGACTGCTGGCACTTACGCGCTGGCCACTTCCTGAAGGCGTTCGAAGCGCCGTGGCAGTGCATGAAACTGGGTCAGTGGGATAGGCTTGCTAAACAGGAAGCCCTGCACATGGTCGCAGCCATGCTCCAGCAAATATTCCCACTGCTGATGGTTTTCAATGCCCTCGGCACAGATCGTCAGTGATAGCCGCTTGGCCAAATCAATAATGGTTCCGGTCACCAGGCGACTGCGCTCAGAGGTTTCCAGTTCACGTATAAACTGGCGATCAATTTTAAGGGTATCAATACTGATTTGTGTCAGATAACTTAGCGAGGAGTAACCGGTGCCAAAGTCATCCAGCGCAATAGCACACCCCATATTGCTGACGCGACGGAAAAACTTGTTCGATAAGGCGAAGTTTTCCAGATACGCCGACTCGGTCACCTCAAACTCAATATACTCCGGATTCGTCTGATGGTAGGTAAACAGACTGTGGATGGCATCAAACAGGCCACCATGGCGTAAATCGTGGCCCGACAAATTAATCGACACCCGGAACCGCTGGGCAATTTTTTCCTGCAGCATCGGCAACTCAATGCACACCTGCTCGATCACCCACTGGGTAATGGCTGAAATCTTTCCGCCCTGCTCAGCAATGGGAATAAACTCGCCCGGCATCACGGTGCCAAACTCGGGATGCTCCCACCGTAGCAGCGCCTCAAAACCGACAATTCGTCCATCCCGGGCAATTTTAGGCTGATAATAAAGCTGAAATTCATTGTGAGAAATGGCCTGATCGATGCTATTGGCAATAGACAGCTTACGCTTGTGGGACTCGACCATATCCGGAGTAAATACGGTGAACGTCCCCCGCCCCCGCGCTTTAGAGCGATACATGGCAAGATCGGCATTACTCATCAGCTGACTCAGGTCATAGTCGGCTTCAGAGGCCTTGGCTATACCCAGGCTGACGCCTACCGTGAGGGCCAGACCGCGTAACTGAAAGGGCTCCGAAAACGCGGTAATCACCCGGTTCGCCATATTGGCAATACTGGTTTCAGACGTATCCCGGTCCGGTAAGATAATAAACTCATCGCCCCCCAGGCGGGCAATCAGATCACCTTCGCGCAACAGACTCGTTACCCGGTCTGCCACTTCAATCAAAATTAAATCGCCGGTTTCGTGCCCCAGCGAGTCGTTAATACCCTTAAAACCATCGAGGTCAAAAAACATTAGTACCCGATCATCGCCGGCTCGGCGCGCCCGTGCCATTTCCAGGCGCAGATTATCCATCACAAACTGACGATTGGGCAAACCTGTCAGGCTGTCGTAATTGGCCAGGCGGGTCATCGTCTGTTGTTGCTCGGTGAGGATCTGATTCTGTTCCTGATTGATGGTCAGTTCCGCTTCAATCATTTCCAGCAGGCTGTTAATACTGTTGCCCAGCTTGCTGATTTCATTATTGTCGCCGGTTTGAAAGCGCATGGCGTAATCTTTACTGTCGCTGACTGACTGGGTAAACCGGGAAAGGGCATACAGCGGGTGCAGCAACCGGCTGAGAAAAAACAGACCACTGCCAATGGTCAGGATCAGTACCGCCAGCACCAGTGGCGAGGTTTGAAAGAGCAGTGTCCGCTTGCTCCGGGAAACCGGGGTGGCCACATCGGTCACCACGCGTAAGTACCCGCGGGCAAATACCGGATCACCAATGATATGTAAACTGACCAAGTTTCCGTTCTCGGCCATAAAACCAGGGGTCACGGGCTGTGACAACACGGGCGGACTTTCAGGTGTGTCGGCACGGGCGGCTTTGCCTGCGACACGGGTGAGCATGCTGCCATGGCGATCGTGCACGCTGGCACTGACAATGTTGTCGTAGGCCTGAAGCTGGCGCAGTACGACCTGCAACTGAGCCTCACTGCCTCCTTCCCCGACCACCTCTGACAGCTCGTCGGAAAGGTTCGACGCTACGGCATCGATATTGCCGCGCACCGCGTCGGTATACAGGTTTTCATGCTCTGACACCGCTAACCACAGCACCATGGCGGTGGCAAATATAACGGCCCCGCCTACCAGCATGCCTAACGGACTTTTAATTGATCGAAACACTGCTCTAACTCACTGTTATTATTTTTCTATTTAGAGCACGGCCTGTTAGTGATCAGGTCTTCGTGACATCCAGTTTAGTCTTTATAAACTGACTGTGCGGCAGATGCAACAGGTCTGCAATTCGTCGAATGGTATGTTCTTCAATCGGCGCGATGTCTTTATCGGCATAGGCGACCTCCCACAGGCTCCTGAGAATCGCGCGTTTCTCATCATTATCGCACTGCTCGTTAACAATCTGGGTAAACTGCACCATGTCTACCGCTTCCTCTGCGGTTTCCCGGCCATCCTCCATCAGTGCACTGAGCTCCTGCTCCGACAACGAAAATCGGGCTTCGAGCATAGTTTTATAGGCCGCCAGTTCGCGCTCATCGGCATGCCTGTCGGCGCGAATGATCTCGCTGAGCAACGCCGCCGTGGCCAGCTCTACCGACGGCTTGGTCTCCTGCTCAGACGAAGATTCAGTAAATAAATCGAGTACTTTTTTAAGCATGTGAATACCTGTGTATGGTCAGCAATACTAATTGATAGCGCTGATGCCAGAATTCGGATTAGCCTGATACGCCCAACACGCCATTTCAGCCGTTTGCTGGCAAAGTGACTGCAGCGGGCACTTACAATGCCAGCACGGCGCAGGTTTTACGCCCGCCTTTTTCATGCCAGACCCGCTTGCACAGCGCCGCAATTAATAACAAGCCACGTCCATACGCATAATCCTGACTTAGCTGGCGCGCAGCTTCAACCTCGAAGCCGTTACCGGTGTCTTCCACACACAGTGAGAGCGTGCGCTGCTGCGGACAGAATGTTATCGCCACCGTCACCTGACCGGCATCCAATTGCGCCAGCCGGCGTTCACGCAGGGCATAGTATTCAACAAACCCGTCCGGGGAGTTTTTTATGGATGAGTCAAGTTCCAGCAAGCCGTGCTCAACCGCGTTGCTTAACATTTCGGTGAGTACCGTAAATAGATCGGATCGCAGCCGCCCTAATCCCTGCTGGCTGTTGACCATATCCAGGATGGGGGCGACCACGTTGTCAGCCTTAAGGTCCTGCGCGGTGAGTGTGCAATTTATTGCAAACGGCAGCGCACTGACATTGGCTGAGTGACGTAATCCGGCCAGCGACTGGCAGCGGTATATCGCCAGGGTGATATCGTCTTCTGGCAGACGCCCTTGCAGATAATCCCGGGCCTTCGCATATAAAGCAGGTGCAGCCACTGCAGGCGCCTGTGTAAACCAGGCAGCGACGCCCTCTTCATTCAGCTGATTGCCGTCCTGATCCGCGATCTCAATGATACCGTCTGAATAGGCCATCAGCTGATCACCTTCCTCAGCCTCGAAAACATCGCAATGACTATCGAATTCGTGATCTTCAAGCACGCCCAGCGCCATGTGCCGGGAGACGAACCGGCGGATCTGACGCCCGCTGCGATTTTTCAACACCAGGGCCGGTAAACCGCCGTTCCAGATGGTGAAACGGTTGCCACTTTCACTGATTTCTACAATGGTTGCTGCGAAAAACATATCCGCCGG
>JBPEWW010000283.1:0-6858 GCA_052032275.1 Alteromonas sp.
GGAGGGGCTGCATATAAGTTTTGCACTATACCCTGGCAAAACGTATTAAATGGCATTCCCATTTATGAATGCCGTCATTGTGGACTGCCGGGTTCAGTGAAATCCTTACATGAGCAGTCTGGAGTCCAGTAACCAATGATCATCACCACCTCTTTTTTGCAGCATCGTTGCTATCATCGCGTATCTTCCCTGACAACCTGGGGTTGTCTGCTGGGCGTACTCCTGTCGCTTACCGGGTGCGGTGAGTCGGTAGTGACTACGGGCAGCGACGAGCCGGATCCGGTGGTGGTGGACATCCCTGTGGCCTATATCGAGCGCAGTCTCCCGCTGGATGAAAATGGTGAGCCGGTGGTCATGGATCTGCGGGACCCCGCGCAATTCATGCCCGGCGCCGCGTTATTTATCCGGTCGCGGGCCGTGGCCAGTGCCCCCGCCATAAACATAACCGACCGGGCGTTTGCGAACAGTGCTACCACCAGCGAGGGCGCCGACGTGGCCCGGCCTTACTATGATGTTAAAGACATTGATGTGTCCTATGATGGCACGCGGCTGGTGTTCGCCATGCGTGCACCGGCGCTGGACAATGTCGATGAAGACGCGCAGCCCACCTGGAATATCTGGGAATACCATCGTCACACTGACGTGCTACGCCGGATCATTACCTCGGATATCGTGGCGGCGGCCGGTCAGGATACCGCGCCGACGTACCTGCCGGATGGTCGCATTGTGTTTAGTTCCACCCGTCAGCGTACCAATCAGGCGATCCTGCTTGATGAAGGCAAGCCTCAGTATGCGGGGCTGGATGAGAGTCGCCGGACACCGGCGTCGGTGTTGCACGTGATGGATGCAAACGGCGCTGACATTCAGCAGATATCGTTTAATCAAAGCCATGATCTGGATCCCCAGGTGCAGCCCGACGGCAGTATTCTGTTTACCCGCTGGGATCAGGCCGGCGGTGATAAGGGCATGCATTTGTACCGGGTCAACCCGGACGGCAGTGGCCTGGCTATTGTGTACGGCCGCCATAGCCATACCGATGCGGGCGGCGAGCAACAGTTTGTGAGCAGCCGTGTGACGCCGGATGGGCAGATCCTGGTGGCTGCGCGGCCATATCAGCGTGCTACGCTGGGGGGTAATTACGCCTTGCTGAACACCACCGACTACATTGACACCTTTACCCCGGTAGCCGCTGCGGACAGCCTGTCCGGACCGGCGCAGACGCCGGCCCTGTTCGATACCATTGATACCACACTGCCAGTATCCCCCGGTGGCTATGTAGCGTCTGTCTATCCGTTATGGGATGGCAGCGGCCGCCAGCTGTTTTCCTGGAGCCAGTGCCGGGTCTATGGCGACGCACCGGATGACGGCAGCGCCCGGCCGATACTTCCCTGTACCCCTGCCCGCCTTGCCCAGGCAGATGTTGAGCCTGCCCCTGCGCTATTCGGGTTATGGATGTACCAGCCTGACAGCGACACGCAGCAGGTGGTAGTGCCGCCGGTGGAAGGGGTTGCCTATACCGAGTTTGTGTCAATGGAAGCACGGCCTTTCCCGGCCAGTTACGGGCAATCTGCCGAATTCGTCAGCGAGCTGGCCGAGACGCAGCGCGGCGCGCTGCATATTCGTAGCGTATACGACATGGGCGGCGAAGATACCACCCCCGCCGGGCTGGCGAGCATGGCGGATCCCACAGTGACCGCGGCGGACGCGCGGCCCGTGCGCTTCATTCGTATTGAGAAAGGCGTTTCTCAGCCTGACGACAATGTACTGGACGTAGATAACGACGCCTTCGGACCAAACCGGCGGCTGGGCATGCGGGAAATTATTGGTTACGCCGAAGTCGAGCCTGACGGGTCTGTGATGCTGGATGTGCCCGCGAATATTCCGCTGTCGTTCAGCCTGACCGATGGTCAGGGCAAACGGGTGTTGCCACGGCACGATAACTGGCTGCAGGTCGCGCCCGGCGAGGTGAAAACCTGCCATGGCTGCCATACCGCACAAAGCACCGTGCCCCATGGACGGCCTGAAGCGGAGTACCCGTCGATTAATGCGGGCGCTGCCACCACCGGCGGCGCGTTCCCGGGAACGGATCCAGGCCTGGTGACGGAAGCGGGCGAAACCATGGCGCAAACCCGCCGACGGGTGCTGGGTGCGCAGCAGGCCAGTGCGGACATACGCTTTGAAGATGTCTGGAGCGATCCGGCGGTGACCACGCCGGCGCCTGCCTTTGAAGTCAGTTACGCCACACTGACCACCCCATTGCCGGTCACGCAAAGCTGCGCACAAAGCTGGACACCCACCTGTCGCAGCGTCATCAATTATCCAACGCACATTCAACCCGTGTTTTCGGCACCGCGCGAGCCGCAGGACGAAAATGGCAATGTGCTTGCCGTGCGCACCTGTGTGACGTGTCATGCGCCGGTGGATGAGAACGGCAACGCACAGGTGCCCGCCGCACAACTGGATTTGTCCGCAGCACCGTCCACCGACAACCCGGCGCACCTGCGTGGCTACCGCGAGCTTCTGTTTAACGATAATGCGCAGGAAGTGGCTGACGGTGTGCTGCGTGATATTCGCGAAGTGGTGCGCGACGACAATGGCGATATTGTGTTTGAGCGGGATGAAAACGGCGAACTTATTCTGGATGCGCAGGGCAATCCGATCCCGGTTACCGCCCCGGTCATGGTAGCTGCCGTGGCCCGTGCCGGCAGCGCCGGGCAAAGCACACAGTTGTTTGACACACTGCAATCGGGCACCCATGCCGGCTGGCTGTCTGCTGCCGAACTGAAGTTACTGGCGGAGTGGCTGGATGTCGGCGCCCAGTATTACAACAACCCCTTTGATGCCGCTCAGGAGTAACCTGTGAAACGCATTCTGGCCTGCCTGCTCGTGCTGCTAAGCGCCACCACCCTGGCTACACCGGTCAGCGTCACCGTGGTCGAGCCCTACGCCGATGTGCATACCGGGCCTGCCGCCGAATACCCGGTGTTTCACGTCATAGAAAAAGGCGAACAGATCAGGGTACTGGCGGCGCATACCGGCTGGTACAAAATAACCACCACACGGGGTATTCAGGGGTGGGTGTCTGCAGCGTCGTTACGCCGAACGATTGTCAGCCGGGACATGGCATTTGCCATCACCGAGGCCGATTTCACCAGCTTCCGACAGCGCCGTTTTGAGTTCACCGTCAGCGCCGGGCGATTAGAAAACACCAATGCCCTGTCCGTCAGCGCAGCCTGGATGCTGACCACCAACATTGCGGCAGAGGCCAGCGTGGCACAGGCCCTCGGCGATTTTTCTGAAAACCGGCTGTGGCTGGTCAGGCTTCAGCATACCCCTTTCCCGGACTGGCGGGTGTCACCTTACTGGTCGCTGGGTGCGGGGCAAATCCAGACCACGCCGACAGCCACGCTGGTGCAAAGCGGAGATGAAAGCCGCACCAACGACTTATTGGAAGTAGGGATTGGTGCACGCCTGTACCTGGTCAAACAATTTTCCATGCGCCTGGACTATAAGCGCCTGACAGCGCTGACCGCGCGCGATGAACTAGAGGAGTTAAACCATTGGCAACTCGGCTTTTCAGTATTTTTCTAAGCTACGGGACACTGTGCGGCGCGCTGATTTCCGCGCCGGCACTGGCGCAGGCCACCGATACCCTGGCCCCCCCGGCCATAGTCAGTGACCGCGACATTAACCATAACAACATTGAGCTGGGCGCGTTCGTGGGACAGGTGAGTATTGAGGATTTTGCCACCAGCGCCGTGTATGGCCTGACCCTGAGTTATCACATCACTGAAAACCTCTACCTGGAAGCACAGGGGGGGATGGCGGAAGCCGGCGAAACCAGCTTTGAAGTGCTGTCTGGCGGGGCACCTCTGTTAACCGACGATGAACGGGATTACCAGTATTACGACCTGGCTGTGGGCTACAACCTCAATGGCGAGATCTTCGTGACCGATGGCACCACGTTTAATACCGACTTTTACCTGCAGGTGGGCGGAGGCAGCACCGATTTTGCCGGTGATAACCGCTTTACGCTCAGCCTTGGTGCGGGCTACCGGGTGCTGCTTACCGATCGGCTGGCACTGCGCCTCGATGTCCGCGACCGGATCTTCAGTACCGAGCTCACCGGCGCACAAAAAGACACCCACAATTTACAGTACACGCTGGCTGCCAGCGTGTTTTTCTGATCTGAGGAACAGCCATGAACATTAACCCCCAACTGTCTTTGCCGGTGCTAAGTGCCATTACCCTGCTTATGCTCACTCTCACCGCCACAACTGCCCGTGCCGATGCGACCACCCCTGCGGTGCCCGCGCCGGACTTTACCCTGAAAAGCCGTGATGGCGGCAATCTGCGCCTGAGCGAAGCGCGCGGCAATATTGTCATCGTGAACTTCTGGGCCTCGTGGTGTGGCCCCTGCCGGGAAGAACTGCCGGCATTTGAGGCCTTATACCAGGATTACGCCGACATGGGCGTGACCGTGTATGCCGTCAATGTGGACGATCAGTCCGCCAAGGCCGATAAGCTGCTGCAGGACATTGCGGTGTCGTTCCCGGTGTTGTATGACCCTGAAGGTGACGTCAGCGAAATGTATGACGTATCGGCTATGCCCACTACCGTGATGATAGATCGGGACGGGGTGGCCCGGTTAACCCATAAAGGCTACAAAAGTGGCGATGAAGCGCGCTACGAACAAGTGTTACACCGGTTACTGAGGGAATAAGTCATGCGCAGCTTTCTGTTGTTATCTGTGCTGGGCGCAGTGACCTGCCTCAGCGGGTGTGCCAGCACCTTCGCCGACATCGAACCCTGGGTCAAACCCTATGAGCGTAGCCATCTGGCTGACCCCATCATGAGCGCAAACCGCAATCCGGTGGCAGTCGCCTATACCAAACATGTACATGAAGCCCGCGAGGGCGCCCGCGGCGCCGACGGCGGTGCAGGGGGCGGCTGTGGCTGTAACTAAACGCGTTGTGATGGCCCTGGCCGGGTGTCTGCTGAGCGCCGCCAGCCATGCCGCCGTGCTGCCGGCAGACCGGGCCGATGTGATGTACCACAGCTATTCCGGTGATGGCGTATCCATTGACGGGCCGTCAGTACTGCTGAGAAAAAAAGCCGGCAACCACTGGTCTTTTTCTGCCAATTATTACGTAGACACCATTTCGGGTGCATCCATTGATGTGCGGGCGACCGCCAGTCCCTACCGGGAAGAGCGACAGGAAACGTCGGTTGGCGTGGATTTCGTGCAAAATAAAACGTCGCTGGCAGCAAGTTATACGAACTCCAGTGAAAACGACTATGAGGCCAGTTCCTTTTATCTGGGCGCCAGTCAGGATTTCTTCGGTGACCTGACCACGCTGTCCATGAGCTACTCCCGGGGCAGTGACGAGGTTGGCCGCCGGGGCGACGCCTCGTTTGCCGAACAGGCCCAGCGTCAGAAATTTGGACTGGGTGTCACGCAAATTCTGACTAAAAACCTGATCGTTGGGGTCAACGCGGAAAATGTCGCGGATGAAGGGTACCTGAATAATCCCTACCGGGTCGTGCGTTACGTCGATCCCGGCAGTGCCCGCGGGTTTGCGTTTACCACCGAGGTGTACCCGCGGACCCGGGTGAGCAATGCGTTTTCGGCCAATGCGAACTACTACCTTGCGCATCGGGCCAGTGTATACGGAGATGCCCGCTATTATAGCGATACCTGGGGGATTGAGGCGGTGAATGGAAAATTTGGTTATATCCATACATTTGGGGATGACTGGATTGTCGATCTTCATGTACGGTATTACCAGCAGGAGCAGGCTGACTTTTATCAGGATCTGTTCTCCCGGCCAGATGAGTTTAATTTCATGGCCAGAGACAAAGAACTAAGTACCTATCAAAGCCTGTCTGCCGGCATTAAAGTGTCCTATGCCTGGCAGTTCTCATCACAGCGGTACCTGGATAAAAGCACGCTTAATTTTGAATACGACTACATGAATTTTGACTACGACAACTTTCGTGATGTCACAGATGATGCACCGGTAGGTGAGGAGGCGCTGTTTGGTTTCAGCGCCAACGTGATCCGGCTCTACCTGTCGGTGTGGTATTAGGGAGAGATGAACATGAAAATGTGGTTGGCCGGTGTGCTGCTGGCAGCTGGACTCTGCGTATCCCCTGTCAGCCAGGCGCAGAGCGCGCAGACAGATGCTGCGGCGCTGGAAACAGAAATTGAGGCCCTCAAACAGGCGCTGATAAACCTTAACCGTGATTTATTTATCCTTGAGCAGGATTTGCTGTTTCCCTCCAGCACCCAGGTCGCCGTCTACCTGTCGGTGGATACCGGGGAGTATTTTTCATTAGATGCTGTTGAGCTCAAAATTGATGACGAAGAGGTGACCCACTACCTGTACACCGAAAAGCAGGTAGATGCCCTGCACCGGGGCGGTATCCAACGCTTGTTTATTGGCAATATCAGCCAGGGTGAACACGAACTGACCGCCTTTTTCGTAGGTTACGGGCCCGAGGGGCGGGCGTACAAACGCGCCGTGACCACCACGTTTGAAAAAGCGGGCAAGCCGGTGGCACTGGAACTGACCATCAGCGACGATGCGTCTAAACAGCAACCGGCCTTTACGGCCACCGTACTCTAGGTATGAAAATAGCGAAAACCGTAGCCGGCTTAGTATTCGGCGCGCTGCTGACGGTGCCGGCGCACGCCACTGATGAACCTCACAGCCCGCAGGCTCTGTCACGCCTGCATTTAGGCAACGCCAAATATGCGCTCTATCATGCCGACCCGTTAACCGCACTGACCCGCATGGCGGTGGCCGCCACGCAGCCGCTGACAGCGGCCGACGCCCGTCAGCTCGCCCTGCTGCA
>JBPEWW010000284.1:0-3983 GCA_052032275.1 Alteromonas sp.
CGGTATGCCATCTTGTTTACCAACACCCGGTCCCCTTCCACAATGGTGGGTTTCATTGAACCGGTGGGTACATCATACCAGTCTGCAAAACTGCTTCTGAAACAAAATAGCAGCACGACGAATAATATAAATTGCTTATTGGCCTGCCAGAGTGCCCGGAATTTCACTGTTTTCATTGTCTGTCCCTGAGTAGGTTAATGGCAGTAGGAGTGCGCTGGTGTGGGGAAGTTCAGGGACAAATGTTACAAAATACTACCAATGACAGATGTTTTCAGACCTGGCGGTGACAGGTAAGGGCCCGCCAGGGCGGGGCCTCACGTTTATCTTCGCCTAGTGCTTGTGACGCTCGCGCAGCACGTCAATTACCTGTTGTAATGACAGATCGCTGGCCTGTAGCAGAACGGTCAGGTGATAGAGAAGGTCTGCTGACTCATTCAACAGCTCTTCCTTATCCTGGACTGTCGCTGCGAGGGCCGCTTCAACCCCTTCCTCGCCGACTTTCTGGGCAATGCGTTTGATGCCCTTGCTGTATAAACGCGCGGTATAGCTGGACTCAGCATCGGCATTTTTGCGTGCAGACAGCACGGATTCCAGGTCGGCGAGAAACGTAAAGTCGGTCACGTCACCCTTAAACCAGCATGACTCAGCGCCGGTGTGACAGGTCGGGCCGTTGGGACGGGCTAACACCAAAAGTGCATCATTGTCACAATCAGCACTGACCGAGACCAGATCCAGCGTATGCCCGGAGGTTTCGCCTTTTTGCCACAGTCGCTGTTTAGAGCGGCTGAAGAAAGTAACTTTTCCCGACGACAAGGTACTTTGCAGTGCATCAGGCGACATATAGCCTTGCATGAGCACTTTGCCAGAACGGTTATCCTGCACAATCGCCGGTAGCAGGTTGTCCATCTTATCCCAGGCAAGCTGGTCCATGTTGTGCTGTGTAATCATAACTGCGTTCCTGTTAATCCATGATGACGGCGCATGGGGATCCCCACTTCGGTTAACGCTTCTTTGAGCGCCATAATATTTATCAGCCCCTTATGAAAAACCGAGGCGGCCAACGCACCGTCCACATCTGCCTGCGCGAACACATCGGCAAAGTGACTGATTTCACCGGCACCGCCGGAGGCGATCAGCGGCACATCGCACACCGCGCGGATGGCCTGTAGCTGAGCCACATCATAGCCCTTGCGCACGCCATCCTGATTCATACAGTTGAGCACAATTTCGCCGGCCCCACGTTGCTGTACCTCTTTCACCCAGTCAGCGGTATTCCACTGGGTTTGCTGTGTACGGCTCTCGTCACCGGTAAATTTGTACACTTCATACTTGCCCGACTGGGCGTTGAAAAAACTGTCGATACCAATGACCACGCACTGCTGACCATAGACATCATGCAATTCATTAATCAGGCCCGGGTTCGTCAGTGCCGGTGAGTTAACCGAGATTTTATCGGCGCCCATCTCCAGAATGCGACCGGCATCGTCAACCGATTTTATCCCGCCGGCGACACAAAAGGGGATATCTATCACCTGTGCTATCCGGCTTACCCAGCTTTTGTCAACGACACGCTGATCTGAGCTGGCGGTGATGTCATAAAATACCAGTTCATCGGCACCGGCTTTCGCGTACTGTTCCGCCAGTGGCACAATATCACCAATAATTTCGTGATTCCTGAACTGTACGCCTTTAACTACTTTACCGTCTCTGACATCCAGACACGGAATTATGCGTTTTGCCAGCATGCAATAGCCTCCCTGACCGTGAACTTACCTTCGAGCAGCGCTCTGCCCAGTATTACGCCACTCACCCCGCTGGGCTTAAGCGCGGCAATATCCGGCAGGCCGCCAATACCACCAGATGCCTGCCAGGCGACCTGGCCGAAGCGTTTGCTGACTTCTTCATACAGAGCAACATTGGCGCCTTGCAGGGTGCCGTCGCGGCTGATATCCGTGCATAGCACATGTTTGGCCCCGACTTCTGCGAAATCATCCAGAATAGCTTCCAGGGACACCCCGGAGTTTTCCTGCCAGCCGTGGGTGGCGATAAATTTATTGCCGGCAGCATCGATATTGATATCCAGTGCCAGCACAATGTGCTCGGCACCATAGCGGCTCACCCACTGCTTGACCGTCGCTGGGTCTTTGACGGCCAGCGAGCCAACCACCACGCGGCTGACACCAGACTCAAGCAGTTGCTCTACCTCGCGTTCGCTACGTATACCACCGCCGGCCTGAAAAGCCATGCGGCGGGTATCGACCATTTGCTTTATCAGCGCCAGCTGACGCTTGCTGGTATCTTTTGCTCCAGTCAGGTCCACAATGTGCAACCACTCGGCACCCTCATCTGCATAGCGATGCACCACGTCAACCGGGTCGAGACTGTATTCGGTTTTCTGGTTGTAATCGCCTTGGTACAGACGGACCACACTGCCGTCTATTAAATCAATTGCTGGTATAATCATCACAAATTCACAAAGTTGGTTAGCAGTTGTGCCCCGGCTTCGCCGGAACGTTCCGGGTGAAACTGCACGCCCATATAATTCTCGTACTGGAGTGCCGCTGAAAACGGTTGCCCGTAGGAACATTCAGCCAGCGTGTTTTCATACACGGGCACGGCATAACTGTGGACGAAGTAAAAAAAGGTGTCATTGGGGATGCCGGCAAACAGCGCACTACCCGGTGTTGGCGTGACGGTGTTCCAGCCCATATGTGGCAGGCGCAGCTCGCCGGCCTGCATACGTGCCACATGGCCAGGCATCAGGCCTAAACAGGACACATCTCCCTGCTGACTTTCCGCCGACGAGGTAACCATCAGCTGCATACCCAGACACACTCCCAGCACCGGTTGCTCCAGTTGCTGCAGGGTCTGGGTAAGTTGTTTCTGTTCAATTGAGCACATCGCCGCATAGGCGGTGCCCACGCCTGGCAACAGGACTTTATCGGCACCTTTAATGACCGCATCCTCGGCAGAGACGGTTACCCGTACCCCGAGTCGCTCCAGAGCAAACCTCACCGATGAAATATTGGCGCACCCAGTGTTTACAATCACCACCTGCTGGCCCATTACAATGCTCCCTTACTGCTTGGCAGCGCATCGCCCTGCCGGGTAATGGCCTGGCGCAGCGCCCGCCCGAAGACTTTATAGAGGCTCTCTACCTGATGGTGTGCATTCCCTTCGGAAGTAGACAGGTGCAGTGACAGTCCCATGCTTTGCGCTAACGAATAGAAAAAGTGGGGCACCATTTCGGTGGCCATTTCGCCCACCTGATCGCGACTGAACTCGGCATCAAATTTCAGGTGAGGGCGGTTGGAAATATCCATGATACATTCGGCCCGGCATTCATCCATTGGTAACGCGAAGCCAAAGCGACCAATGCCGCGTTTATCGCCCAGTGCTTTTTTCATCGCTTCGCCTAATGCCAGCGCCGTGTCCTCTACCGTGTGATGATCATCAATATGTAAGTCACCGGTCACCGTCACCTGCATTTCAAACCCGGCATGGGTGGCAATCTGGTCCAGCATGTGGTCGAAAAAACCGATGCCGGTAGCGATAGCAGACTTGTCCGTTGAATCCAGATCAACCCTGACACGGATATCGGTTTCGCTGGTGGTGCGGGTCACTTCCGCAATCCGGGAGGATGCCAGCAGGGCTTTTTCGATGGCGCGCCAGGGCATGCTGCTGCGATCATACCGTAAGCCGCGGATCCCCATATTTTCAGCCAGCTGCATGTCAGTTTCCCGATCACCAATGACATACGAGCGGGTGAAGTCAACCTTGCCCTGCTGAAGGTAGTCTTTTACCAGCCCCAGTTTCGGTTTGCGGCAGCTGCAGTTATCACTGTCAAAATGCGGACAAATCAGTACTTCATCAAAGGTCACACCCTGACTGGTGAAGAGTTGCATCATCGCATTGTGGGGCAGATCAAAGTCAGCTTGCGGAAAGCTGTCGGTACCCAGCCCGTCCTGATTGCTGACCATGAC
>JBPEWW010000285.1:0-9935 GCA_052032275.1 Alteromonas sp.
GTATTGGCCAGCAACAGACGAAGCGAACCGAACAGGGGCACGCTGTAGAGCCCGTCAAACGGAGAATTGCGCCTATCGCCACTTTCTTCCAGGGCTTGCTGGAGGCCGAAACTGACCCGTGCCGGAGATACCACACTGGTGGGATCGAACCTTAGCCAGCCGCGCTCATCAATCATCGCTTCCACCCAGGCATGGGCATCGTACTGGCGAACACTGAGCACGTTGTCCTGTAACCGCTCACCGCCGTGGTAGCCGGTGACGATGCGGGCGGGGATCCCCGCCAGCCGCAGTGCATACGCCATGGCACTGGCATAGTGGGTGCAAAACCCGGCCTGCTTATCAAATAAAAAGGTGTCCACGGGGTTCAGCGGCATGGGATCAGGGCTGAGGGTATAGCGGAACCTTTCCTGCACAAAATAGCCCAGCAGTTGTTGGATGAAGGTGACATCGTCAGGGTAGCGCTTGCGTAATTGCGCAACCCAACGCTGGGTGGCCGGATTACCCTTGACGGGTAACTGCAAATTCAGCCGGCTGTCCAGCGTTAACAGTGTCTGATTCAGAGGCACATCCGGGGAGGATGTTACGTCATAGGCCATTTTGCTCATCAGGGGACGCTGGGCGATAAGCTGATAATCGGCCCCTTGCCAGATAGCCTTGCCCTTGCCCTGATCGGTAACCCTGGCAACATCAATAGCGTACAGCCAGCGTTGGCCGGTGGCTTCGGCAATCACCTGATAGGTAAATGCGCGGCCGCGGGTAACAGGCTCAAATTCACGGTTCAGCAATTGATACTGATTACGAATTTGCTTACGGGTGGGGCTCACCGACCAGCTCTTTCCATCGAAATGCTCCAGGGTGATCGCCCGCCAGTAGCGCTCCTGTCGGGTGGGCAGGAGGCCGGTAAAGGTGGCGTTGAACACCAGTTCGTCAGACTGCGACAGATTGGCAATGTCTCCCGGGGTAACCGATTCAGCCAGCCCGGTAGTTGAGCTTCTGGCTGTTGGCATTTTCCAAAGCGGTGACAAATGAGGCAGTACCAGGAACAGGATGATGGCCACCGGCAATGCCTGCGCAGATGAGATAGCCAGACGTTGCGCCTGGCGGCTCAGTGTCAGGCCGGGTGAAAATAATGCGGTGAGCGCCAGCAGCAACACCGCCAACAGCATGACGTACATCAGGGTGTTCGCCAGTGACTGGCTGAATATGAAGCCGCAGCCAATCAGAAATAATGTGCTGGCGAACAGTTGCAGAAAGTCTTTTCTGCGCGTCATCAGCATGAGCTTCAGTGAGCAGGCCATTGCCAGCAGGTTTATCATCGACAACAACAGGCCCAGCTCCATACTGAACCAGGCCAGGGTCACGCCGCTTAATAAAGCCAGCAGGTTAATGGTGCGGCTGCTGGGCGCGCGGTTGTACCAGCCAGCGTACAGGGCCACCCTTACCAGCACCGCACACACCGCCAGTAACATCACCCACAGCTGTAACGGGCTATAAAGGGTGAGCGTGACGATCAGAAACACCAGCGCCAGGGTGATGCTGGCGGTATGCCCGGCGATAGGCAACCGGATGGCGCTCATGCAACGGCACCCAGGCCGGGAAAGCGGGCCAGCGCACTCAGACACTGGTGTTTGTGGCTTTCGCCGGTACCCGGGGCAATATGAATGTGACCAAGCTGAAGACCAAAATACGCGTCTCGCTCACTCAGCGCATTTACCTGAAAGGCAAGTTTACCCAGCGCAGTTTCCACTGGCTCGCCACTGGCCAGTCGCAGGTAACCGGTTTGCCGTTGCGGCTCACTGAACGTTTTGCTGACCCACTCGCCCCCTTTCGCAATATTTTTCCAGGCAATCCGTTGTAACGGCTCTCCCGCCTGATACCCCCGCAACGCATAGAAATCATCATGCCCGAATTGTTCAACGCGGGTGTCGCCACCTTCATTCTCATCCGGGTACAGGGTTACCTGACAGGGGATGGGCCGGGGATAAACGGTGACCGTTTGCTGAAAATCCAGGTGGGTCCAGCAGCGATAGAGACCGAGGGGGAACAGGCTGCTGATGGTGACCCGTGGTAACGTTATAATACCGCGGGTCCGGGTGACGAACGGCAGGCTGAAGTGTGGCCCATGGCGGTCTGCATCAATGGTGAGCGGGCCAGGCTGCTGCCACCAGGTCATCTCAATCTGACCATGCACCGGCTCAGCATCGGCCGGGGCGCTGATCTTCATAGACAGCAGCGCCGACTCGCCGGCATACACAGGTTTTACCGGGGTCGCCCGGATGGTCAGCCGGGCAAAATTCTGGTAACTGGAAAACAGCGTAATCAGCATCAGTGCGAGTAAGAAATAACACAGCAGCAGCATCAGATTATTCTGATAGTTGGTGCCCAGGATAAACAGGCAGCCACACATCAGCAAATACCCCCAGCCAAACCAGGAGGGAAAAATAAACACCGATTTCAGGTTGAGCGAATACCGGGGGCTGGGCGGGATGCGCTGCTGCAACCAGCGCAGAGTTCGCGCATGCCAGTGCGCACGGAGTGACATCGCGGTTAGGCCGCTAAGGGGTCAACATTGTCCAGCAAACGCTGGCTCAGCACATCACTGTCGGTGTAGTCGCCCTGTTGAGCACGCAGCCGGTGTTCGGTTACGGCGACAAATATTGCCTGCACGTCTTCGGGCACCAGATAATCGCGATCATGTAACAGCGCCCAGGCTCTGGCCGACTGCAGAATAGCCTTGCTGGCCCGTGGCGACAGCGGGTTGGGGAAGCCCGGCTCCTCGCGGCTGTGTACCACCAGCCGTAAAATATAGTTGATTACGCTGTCGCTACAGTGCACCTGCGCTACCGCCTGCTGGTAATGCTGCAGTGTTTCCGGAGAAATCAGCGCAGGCTGCCGGGCTATTTTACGATCACTGCCGGCCCGCAGCATGGCCTGTTCTGCTTCCCAGCTGGGGTAGCCCAGCGAGATGCGCATTAAAAACCGGTCCAGCTGCGACTCCGGCAGCGGGTAAGTGCCTGACTGGTAGCCCGGGTTTTGGGTGCCAATCACAAAAAACGGTGAGGGCAACGGGTGCGTGGTGCCATCAATGCTGACCTGTTGCTCTTCCATGGCTTCCAGTAAGGCGCTCTGTGTTTTAGGGCTGGCCCGGTTTATTTCATCGGCCAGTACCAGCTGGCTGAATACCGGGCCGGGACGAAACTGGAACTGCTGTTGCGCGGTGTCAAAGATATTCACCCCCAGCATATCCGACGGCAACAAATCGGAGGTAAACTGAATACGGGAGAAATCCATACCAAACACGTCAGATAACGCATGGGACAGGGTGGTTTTGCCCATCCCGGGTAAATCTTCTATCAGCAAATGTCCGTTTGCCAGTAAACAGGTGACGGCCAGCTTCAGCTGTTCGTTTTTGCCTATGACATGTTGGCTGAGGGCTTTAATCACCGCATGAAATTCGGTTTTCATTACTTCTGGCTCCCCGTACTGGCTTTTTTCATAGAGTATCAATTCATTAGAATTAATAAATGATACGTCTGATACATGAGTATAGGTTACGACGGTAAAAAACTGCGTGAAAATGGGCCGCTATAAAGTGCTGCGAGTCGGCCACCGGTTGTCTATAATGGGGCATCTAAAAAAGGAAGTAGTTATGAAAAGCATTGAAATTGATGACGATTTGTATGCCTTTATCGCCGGTCAAACCAAACATATAGGCGAAAACGCATCCGATATCCTGCGCCGGCTACTAATGCCGGAATCGCCAGCGCCTGCAGCTGAGGCGGCAACCCCTGATGATCTGCCGGCAGAGCCAGCGGTGGCATTATCGGCAACGGCCATGCCAGCGTCCGCTGATACTGGCGCTGATGCCCCTGTCCCTGCTGCCGTCACTCAGGCATCCGGGGATATTCTGGAGCAGGTAACCGAGGGTGCCCTGGCGACGTTCTCCAAGCGCGTGGATCAGTTTTTATTCGTACTGGCCCAGTTACACAAGCAGCACCCGCAAGCTTTTAGTGCAGTTGAACAAATCCGGGGCAAAAACCGCACGTACTTTGCCACCTCTAAAGAAGCGCTGTTAAAAAATGGCTCCAGCACTAACCCAAAAGCGATACCCGATAGCCCCTACTGGGTAGTAACCAATAACAATACGGCGAAAAAAATTGCCATGTTGGAACAGGTTCTGCAAAAGCTGGGCTACGATGAAAAAGTGGCAGCCATTCTGGTATCCCGTTTTGCGCCAGAAGGCAAGTAAGCACAACCGGAGCAATAGCAAGGATTGCTCCGTGACCGGACAATGAACAGTAAATAAGGAACTGACATGGCATTACATCCCCAGGCGGGGCAACCCGCAGCACCTGAGCAACTTATCAACGTGGCTGCGCTGGTCAGTCAGTATTACAGTCTTCGTCCATCGCCGGATAATCCGGCAGAAGCGGTAAGTTTTGGCACGTCGGGGCATCGCGGTAGCGCCGCGTCGGTGACTTTTAACGACATGCATATTGCGGCGATTTGCCAGGCACTGGCCGAGTACCGCCAACAACAGGGGATCACCGGCCCGCTGTTTATTGGTAAAGACACGCACGCTCTGTCAGAGCCGGCGATGAATACCGCCATTGAAGTGCTGTGTGCGAACAACATCAACGTGGTTATTCAGCGCAGTGATAACGCCAGTCGGGGGTACACACCAACACCGGTCATCTCCCGCACCATTATTCGCTACAATCGCGCCGGCCATGATGATAAAGCTGACGGTGTGGTTATCACCCCTTCACACAATCCGCCCGGCGATGGCGGTTTTAAATATAACCCGCCGCATGGCGGGCCTGCCGACAGTGATGTCACCACACGCATTCAGGATCGCGCCAACGCGCTGATAGGCCACGGCAATCAGGACGTTAAGCGCATTACGCTGAGCGAGGCTATGCAGAGTGAGTTCTGTGAAGAAAGTGACTTCATGGAGGCCTACATTGAGGATTTGGCCGAGGTTATCGACATGCAGGCCATTGCCGGTGCCGGACTCAAGCTGGGCACCGACCCGCTTGGTGGGGCGGGCGTCGGCTACTGGGACCGTATCGCCGAGAAGTATGGCCTGGACATTACGGTGGTCAATGCCAGGGTGGACCATCAGTTTGGTTTTATGCGCCGTGACAAAGACGGCAAGTTACGGATGGACTGTTCTTCGGCCTATGCCATGGCCGGGTTAATTGAGCTGAAAGACAATTTCGACCTGGCGTTTGGTAACGATCCTGATTTCGATCGCCACGGTATAGTGTGCAAAAGCGCGGGGCTGATGAATCCCAACCACTACCTGGCGGTGGCCATTGACTATTTATACCAGCACCGTCCGCACTGGCCGGTGACGCTCAAAGTGGGGAAAACCCTGGTATCCAGTAGCATGATTGACCGGGTAGCCGATAACCTGGGCAAACAGGTAGCGGAAATGCCGGTAGGTTTCAAATGGTTTGTGGACGGTCTGTCGGGCAGTGAGATTGGCTTCGCCGGTGAAGAAAGTGCCGGGGGAATTTTTCTGCAGCGCGATGGCAAGACGTGGGCAACCGACAAAGACGGCTTTATTCTGTGTCTGCTGGCGGCAGAAATTCTGGCGGTTACCGGTAAAGATCCAGGGGAGCACTACCAGGCACTGACAACCCGGTTCGGTGCCCCATGCTACACCCGCATGGATGTGGCAGCCAGCCTGGAAGAAAAAGCCAAGTTATCCGCGATGGATGCCTCGGTGGTTACCAGTAAAACCCTGGCAGGGGAACCCATTGTTAATGTACAGACCCGGGCCCCGGGCAATAACGCCAGCATCGGCGGGGTAAAGGTTTCCACTGAGAATGGCTGGTTCGCAGCCCGTCCGTCGGGCACTGAACAGATCTATAAGATCTACGCGGAAAGCTTCAATGGTGAAAGTCATTTACAGGAATTAGTGAAAGAAGCCGAAGCGTTAGTGGGTAAAATTATTCGTTAAGCGGTTAAGGGCAGCGTTTTGCTGCTCTTTTTTGTAATCATCTTGTTAAATCTTTGACCTTTGCATACGTTTTCATCAAAAAATTACGTAATTTAACAGAATTTTTACAATAAGGCGGTGAGAACATTGCTATATTGCGAGCATATCCTGCTATTTTATTGTAATTTAATTACATCGATGGTGGCATGGTAGAGGCTGACATTATCTTGCTCTGTCTCCTGCCGCATCCTTAACCGTGAGAACACACTA
This sequence comes from Alteromonas sp., assembly GCA_052032275.1. Taxonomy (GTDB): domain Bacteria; phylum Pseudomonadota; class Gammaproteobacteria; order Enterobacterales; family Alteromonadaceae; genus Alteromonas. The sequence goes on from JBPEWW010000285.1 coordinate 6,218, forward strand.
TGAACGCGAAAGTGACGAACACAACACCAGCTGCGAAAATAGACAAATCTGAATTTAAAGCGGCGGTCGTCCGGCATCTGCACTGCACCCTGGGCACCGACGAAAACAAAGCCAACAACCATGCGTGGTGGAAAGCCACCTGTGCCGCGATGCAGGAGCAGGTGCTGGAAGGGCTGCGCAAAACCCAGAAAACCCACTACATGAATGACACCCGCGCCGTGCATTACTTTTCGGCGGAATTTTTGATGGGCCGGTTACTGTCAAACAACCTGCAAAACTTTGGCTTGTATGACGTTGCCAGTGGCGCCCTGAAAGAGCTGGGTGTCGAGCTGTCAGATGTGATGGAAGAAGAGCCGGACATGGCACTGGGAAATGGCGGTCTGGGATGACTGGCAGCCTGTTTTATTGACTCACTGGCGACCATGGAGCTGCCCGCCATAGGGTATGGCCTGCATTATGAACACGGTTTGTTCCGTCAGGAAATCAGAAGTGGGGCGCAAATTGAACGCCCTGACAGCTGGCGTGACTATGGCAACCCCTGGGAGATCTGTCGTCCGGAGTCGATTCAGGAAGTATCACTGTATGGGTATGTAGAGACCAAATATGGTGACAATGGCGGCATTCAGAAAGAATGGCACCCGGGCATGATTGTCAAAGGGGTGCCGTGGGACATTCCGGTAGTCGGCTACGAAGGCAAAACCGTCAATGTGCTGCGCCTGTGGCAGAGTGAAGCGTCAGGCTACTTTAACTGGGACGTATTTAATGCCGGCGGTTATGTGGATGCACAGCGTGAAAACGTCCAGGCAGAGACCATTTCCAAGGTGCTTTACCCCAATGATGAAACGGAAGCCGGCAAAGAATTACGCCTTATTCAGCAATATTTCTTCTGCTCCTGTTCACTCAAAGACATCATTCGTCGCTACAAACGCGCCCATGGTGATGACTGGAGCCGCTTCCCCGAGCAGGTCGTGGTGCAGCTGAACGATACCCACCCGGCCATTGCGATCCCTGAACTGATGCGCATTCTGCTTGACCGGGCTCAGCTGGACTGGGATACCGCGTGGGGGATCTGTACCAAGGTTTTCGCGTACACGAACCATACTCTGTTGCCAGAGGCGCTGGAAAAATGGCCGGCGCGCATGATTGAAAAAATCCTGCCGCGTCACCTGGAAATCATTTATGAAATCAACCACCGCTTTATGGCGCTGGTAGATAAGAAATGGCCGGGCGATAACGCTGTGAAAGCGAAGTTGTCGATTATTGAAGAAGGCCACGAGAAGATGGTGCGCATGGGGCACCTGTCTGTGATTGGCTCCTTTGCGGTGAACGGCGTCGCCGAGATCCACTCCAGGCTGGTTAAACAGAACCTGTTCCCGGAGTTTGATCAATTATGGCCAGGGAAGCTGACCAATGTCACCAACGGGATCACCCCACGTCGCTGGTTAAAAGCCTGTAACCCCAAACTGTCAAAACTGATTGATAAAAAGATTGGTGAGGACTGGCCGAAAGACCTGTACAAACTGGAAGGACTGGCAAAACTGGCTGACAATAAAACCTTCCAGAAGCAGTTTATGCAGGTCAAACAGGAAAATAAGCAGCTGCTTGCGGAGGAAATTAAAGCCTCGACGGGCATTGAAGTGGACACTAAAGCCATATTCGATGTGCAAATTAAGCGATTGCATGAGTACAAGCGTCAGCATCTGAATTTACTGCACATTATGGCGCTGTATCGTCGTCTGCTGGAAAATCCGGATTACGATATGCATCCGCGGGTATTCATCTTTGGCGCGAAGGCCGCACCAGGCTACAAGCTGGCAAAAGACATTATTTTTGCTATCAATAAAGTCGCCGATAAAGTGAACAATGATCCCCGTGTAAACGGCAAACTGAAAGTGGTCTTTTTGCCTAATTACCGTGTGTCGCTGGCCGAGAAGATGATCCCGGCGTCAGATGTGTCTGAGCAAATCAGTACGGCAGGGAAGGAAGCCTCAGGGACCGGCAACATGAAGCTGGCGTTAAATGGCGCACTGACAATAGGTACGCTGGACGGTGCGAACATTGAAATTGCCGAAGAAGTGGGTGATGACAATATCTTCATTTTCGGCATGACCGTGGAAGAGGTCGATGCATTGCGCGAGCAGGGTTACAACCCTCATGACTACTATTACCGGGATGCAGAAATTAAAGCGGTACTGGACTGGCTGGAAACGGATTACTTTACGCCCGGCAGTCCCGGCGCACTGGTGTCTATCAAGCAAAGCCTGCTGGATGGCGGTGACCCTTACATGGTGCTGGCTGATTTCCGGGCCTACTCTGATGCACAGCTGAAAGTTGATGAAGCGTATCGGGATTCCGCGCGCTGGGCGAAGATGGCAATCATTAATACGGCGAAGATGGGGAAATTCACCTCTGATCGCTCAATTCAGGATTACGTGGATCGTATTTGGAAACTGGAAAGCTGTCCGGTAGAAAAGTAATTTACGCAGCGTTAAGTACAGAAAAGCCCGGTTAGCCGGGCTTTTTTATGTCTGTAGAAGACGCGTTTTCGGTGGCCTGCCAGGGGACGTTACCAGGCAAAAGTACGGCTGATAGCCGCAACCACACGCTCATCTGCCAGATAGGAGTTTAAATTGGTGGTCTCTGCTGCCACTTCAATATTAAAACCCTGCCAGTGGCTCAGCCATGCCAGGCGCACATGCTGATAGGATGTATCGGCCCCTTCCCAGGTATATTTATCACCGTCCAGTGAGGTTGAGCTGTCCGCACTCAGGCGCAGCCGCTGCTGCTCTGTCAGGGGCCAGTTGTGAGCTATCTCCACGATAGTATGACGGGCACCGGTACCCGAGTAATCCCAGGCATACCAGAGATTAAGCTCTGTTTCGCCGCCCCCCCAGGCATAGGCGAAATAGGAAAACACTTCAGGGTAATTAATGTCAGAACTGGTGCTGCCGCGATGGTAACTGAAATAGGTGATACCGTAATCTACGTTCAGTGATGCGCTAAGCGCCACCCGATGTCCCAGGTAACCATCGATTTCAAGTTGGCCGTCCTCCCCGTAATCGACATTTGCCGCCCATGCCCCCACGTACATGCCATTGTCGCCCTGATAATCCAGTGATGCCTGCAGGGTAGGGTTATTTTCGGTCTGGCTGATGCCCAGAAACATATGATCAGTGGCCGCCGTGACGGTGGCCGACGTATCAGCGAAAGCAGGTGCCAGAAGGCCAGTGGCCAGTAACGCGCAGGACGCGGTTTTCATCATCGGGAGGTATCCGGTTTTTTGTTAGTTATATCACTACTGCGCAAGCTGTCACGCAGAGATTGTTACTGTGAGGTACGCAGGCCGGGTAAATTGGATTAGCGAGTGCCGGAGTTCGCCCCTGGAATTGGCATTACCGCAGGGGGCGTGGGCCTGGGCGACACCTATCAGCGAAACCCGGTCACGACGAGACTGTGTGGTTTTTCTTCCACATGCCACGTACCCGCAGTGGCATGTGGGGGGAGATTAAAACGAAAATGTCCGGCTTACTGCCACCACAATGCGCTCATCCGCCAGTTCCGAGTCCAGGGTGGTGTTTTCGGCCGCCACCTCAATAGCAAAACCCTGCCAGCTGGTTTGCCAGGCTATTTTAATGTGCTGATACGAGGTATCAGTGCCTTCCCATGTCCATTTGTCGCCATCCAGCGAGTTTGAGCTGTCGGCACTGATGCGCAGCGC
>JBPEWW010000286.1:0-2731 GCA_052032275.1 Alteromonas sp.
GCACATTAAGCCGCTTGACTACCGGCAACAGATTCAGCAGTTCACCGGTTTCACCGGAGTTGGAGATAGCCAGCAACACATCGTTGCGGCTTAGCATGCCCAGATCGCCATGGTTGGCTTCACCGGGGTGCATGAAAAAGGCCGGCGTGCCGGTACTGGCAAGGGTCGCCGCGATTTTGTGGCCAATGTGGCCCGACTTACCCATGCCGCATACCACCACTTTGCCAGGGCAGTGCAGTAGCATTTCACATGCCGCATGGAAGCGTTCGTTAAGACGATCGCCAAGCGCTGCAATGGCGCGTGCTTCAATACTTATGACCCGGCGGGCTGAAGCAATATAGGGGGACTCTTGTGTAGACATTATCCAAACAACCAGTATTGGTAAACCAGAAAGCTTCCCACGAACAACCCGCCTTCTAAACGGGTGATCTGGCGCTTTCCTTTGAGATTAAAGCTAAATAAGAATAATAGCAGGGTAAGCCCCAGCATGACGTACATATCACGGCCGTAGGCGTCAGGGTCCAGCGGGCCGGGTGCAATTAGCCCGGGCATCCCCAGTACTGCCAGCAAGTTAAAAATGTTCGACCCAATGATATTGCCCAGCGCCAGATCATGCTCACCTTTCATGACCCCGGCAATACTGGCCGCCAGCTCGGGAAGGCTGGTACCCAGCGCGATGATCGTCAGCCCGATAATTAAATCACTGATGCCAAAGAAGCGGGCAATTTCCACAGCGGCGCCCACCAGAAAGTGCGCGCTCACCGGCAGCAGCACCAGGCCCGCAGCAATCCAGATAAGGGCCCAGCCATTGGTCACCCCTTTGGGGATTTCATCGGCGGTTTCAGCCATCAGGGGGTCCTCTTTGTCCACCTGTAATGACAGCCAGGCCATGCCCGCCAGCATAAAAATAAATAACCCGAACAGGATCACGCCTTCATAGTGCGCCAGGCTGCCGTCGTACATGAAATATACCGCAATTAAACTGATCAGAATGAGCACCGGCATTTCACGTTTCAGGGTTGTTGAGGATACACACAGTGGTTTCACCAGCGCAGTGATACCGAGCACCAGGGCGATATTGGTGATGTTAGAGCCCATGGCATTGCCCACGGCAGTATTCATATTGCCATTGATGGAGGCAATGGCAGAGACCACGATTTCAGGTGCTGACGATCCCATGGCGACAATCGTCAAACCAATCATCATGGGCGAGATCCCAATATTCTTCGCCAGCGCAGAGGCGCCGTACACAAAGCGATCAGCACTCCAGCTTAATACTGCAAGGCCCGCGATAAAAATAAGAATCTGAACTAGCACTGTTTTCCATAAGAACGTGAGTTTGATAGAGATTGTCGCAAAAACAGCGGCGCTTGCCTACGCCTATATCGCTTTCCCGTCGGCTGAATGACTAAATTGGCAAGCATTCTGCTAATGCTGTGTAGCGAACAGCGCCGCGCAGGGGTTTTGCAGATAATTTAACGCTACAAACTGCGTACGCAGCAAAGGGCATTGCCGGTTCAGTCCGCCGTCAGCTATGGGACGGGCGGCAGCAGTCGGGTGCGGCAATGCCGTCCGCCGGAATCGCAGGGCGGATGGCGTTGCCTGCCTGGCGTGTCGGCGATAACCGACAGAATTCGCCGGTCCGGACCACACGCAGTGTCGCGGGGCAGCCAGGCAATGGACTCAAATGCATAGCGAGCAAGGAAATATTCGGTTCTATCGAACATAACTTGTAACTTTTTGCTTTTGGCGGGTGGCTTGAAAAAGCGTACAATGCCCCACACTTACGTGGGCCAGTGAACTAAAGTGGTTTCGCATCCTCTGATGCCTGACTGGCATCAACGTCAGGGCAGCGGCAAGTAGCCGCTGACCACACCAGCCATGGAACTGTTTTTAAGAATAATGGATAACTTAGTCGAAATAGACAATATGACATTCCGGCGTGTCGATCGGGTGATTTACGACGGAATTTCACTGCATGTGCCTAAAGGCAAGATCACCGCGGTGATGGGGCCCAGCGGGATAGGTAAAACCACCTTACTGAAACTGATTGGCGGCCAGCTTACGCCGGATACGGGCGACATCCGCTTTGCCGGTGACTCAGTGGTGAGCATGTCGCGCTCGCAGCTTTACAAGGCACGCCGGCGCATGAGCATGTTGTTTCAGTCTGGTGCGCTGTTCACCGACATGAGCGTGTTTGACAATGTGGCATTTCCACTGCGTGAACATACCCGCCTGTCAGAAGAACTGATCGCCACGATTGTGGCGCTGAAACTGCAGGCCGTCGGGCTGCGTGGCGCGGCCACGCTGATGCCCAGCGAATTGTCAGGGGGCATGGCCCGACGGGCGGCACTGGCCCGGGCGATTGCCCTGGACCCGGATTTAATCATGTACGATGAGCCGTTTGCCGGACAGGATCCCATCTCAATGGGAGTGCTGGTGAAGCTTATTCGTGAACTGAATGATGCGCTGGACCTGACCAGTATCGTCGTCACGCATGATGTGAAGGAAGTACTTACTATCGCTGATTACATTTATATCCTTGCTGATAAAAGGATAATTGGCGAGGGAACGGCCGAGCAGATCCGTAACAGCGAATCAGAATTGGTCCAGCAGTTCCTGAAGGGTGAAGCCGATGGCCCGGTGCCGTTTCATTATCCGGCCAATCCGCTGGAAAGCAGTTTGTTCGGGGGCGCACAATGAAGTTTTTGCAGTCAGTGGGTGCCAATAC
>JBPEWW010000287.1:0-5255 GCA_052032275.1 Alteromonas sp.
TGAAAGCGCTGGGCGTGGCGGTAGAAACCGGCCGGTTTGGTGCCGATATGCAGGTTTCGCTGACCAACGATGGTCCGGTAACGTTTCAGTTTCAGGTCTGACTTACCCGCCGTCATTCGTCAATTTCCCTTGTGGGGCGACGCGCCTTGCGTTTAAATGGGGGTTGATTCACTAACTCAGAGCGCCAGCTTGTGTTCAAAGTTATTGCCCCAAAAACCGAGCAGGAATTTGATGCCTATTTCCATTTTCGCTGGGAATACCTGCGTCAGCCGTGGAATTTTCCGCCGGGTTCAGAAAAAGATGAATACGAGCAGGTCGCCGAACACCGCATGATTGTGGATGGCAGTCAGCAGGTGGTCGCCTGTGGCCGGGTTCACATGAATACGGCCGAGGAAGCGCAAATCCGTCATATCGCCGTCCATGCTGACCACCAGCGCAAAGGGCTGGGCCAGATGATGTTAGACGCGTTGGAAAATGTGGCCCGGGAACAGGGCGCGATCCGGGCAGTCACTAACAGCCGCGAAGGTTCCATTCCGTTTTTTACCGGTTGCGGATTTGTCGTGGAACGCGAAGCGCCCAACGAACTGGGCTTACTTAAACGCCAGCAAATGGTCAAGAAGCTGGCGCTGACCGATGCCCTGGTGCTGCATCCCAAATGGTGCCGGCAGCTTCAGCAGACCTGGTCTGATACCATCCCCATTACCGAACATATGGGCATCAAGCTCTATCAGTACACCGGCCGCACGCTGGAAACCCGCGCGTCGCTGAATAAAAATATCAATGTGCACGGCACCATGTTTGCGGGCAGCATTTTCTCACTGGCGACCCTCACCGGCTGGGGAATGTTATATCTGCAGTTAAAAGAGCGGCAACTGGATGGAGACATTGTGCTGGGTGACGGTAATATTCACTACCACAAGCCCATTACCATGAAACCCCGTGCGGTTTGCAACATTGAAAGCTTAACCGGCAAGTATACCCTGCTGGAAAAGCGTAAGAAGTCCCGGTTTACCATTCAGGTGGAAATTCTCGATGCCGACAAACCGGTAGCGGAATTCAAGGGCGTGTACTATGTGCTGCCGACCACCACGAAGAGGTCCTCATGAGTACCATCGGCACCCCGTTTACCGACTCAGCCACCCGCATACTATTGCTCGGCAGTGGCGAATTAGGCAAAGAGTTCACTATTGAGTGCCAGCGGCTGGGGTGCGAAGTAATCGCCTGCGACTACTACCCGCACGCGCCTGCCATGCAGGTAGCCGATCACGCCAGGGTCTTTTCCATGCTGGATGCGGCAGCGCTGCGCGCCGCCATTGAAGATGTGCAGCCCGATTTTATTGTGCCAGAGGTCGAAGCGATCGCCACTGACGTGCTGGTAGAAATGGAACAAAAAGGCTTTTGTGTGGTGCCCAGCGCCGAGGCGACCCGGCTGACCATGAACCGCGAGGGCATTCGCACCCTGGCAGCGGAAGTCCTTAATTTGCCCACCTCTGATTACCGGTTTGCCAGTGATTACAGCAGCTTTTGTCATGCCGCAACCAGTGTGGGATACCCCTGCTTCGTTAAACCCATTATGAGCTCGTCCGGGAAGGGGCAAAGCAAAGTTGCTGACCCGGAGCAGCTGCGTGAGGCCTGGGAGTACGCCCAGCAAGGCGGGCGCGCCGGCGCAGGCAAGGTCATTGTTGAGGCGCAGGTAACCTTCGACTATGAAATTACGTTACTGACCACCCGCACCCGGGAGGGCACCGTGTTTTGTGCGCCCATTGGCCATGTGCAACAGGACGGTGATTATCAGCATTCCTGGCAGCCCCAACCCATGTCCCAGTCGGCGCTGGGCGAGGCGCAGCGCATTGCGGCGACCATTACCGAGGCGTTAGGCGGGTATGGGGTGTTTGGGGTTGAGCTGTTTGTCAGTGGCGATACGGTCATTTTCAGTGAGGTGTCCCCCCGCCCCCATGACACCGGGATGGTCACCATGATTTCTCAGAACCTGTCAGAGTTTGCCTTACACGCCCGGGCGATCCTGGGACTGCCTGTCCCCACCATTACCTGTGACAGTCCCAGTGCATCGGCGGTTATCACCGCCCATGGGCACAGCAATAATCTGCAGTACCATAATCTGGCTGCGGCATTAAGCCAGCCGCATACTGAGCTGCGGCTGTTTGGCAAGCCGGCGGTCTCCGGCAGTCGCCGTATGGGCGTGGCACTGGCGAAAGCCATGACCATTGAGGAAGCCATTGAGAAAGCCTCCCGGGCCGCCGCGACGGTGACTGTTGAACTCACCGACAGCGAGCCCGTTTAAGCCCTTCTGGCGGATACAAAAAAAGCGCCATGCGGCGCTTTTTTTTCAGTTCATCACCCTGACTTATCAGGCAGTCATGGCTGCCTGAAGTTTTTTCATGGCATTTTTCTCAATCTGGCGGACACGCTCTGCGGACACTTCGTATTTATCGGCCAGGTCCTGCAAAGTAATTTTGCGATCTGCCAGCCAGCGGGTTTCGATAATGTGCTGGCTTCGCTCGTCCAATGTTTTAATGGCTGAATACAAACGTTTTGACGCGTTTGAATCCCAGTCGGAATTAATCACATCCATTTCTACGTCAGTGGACTTGTCTTCCAGAAACTGGACCGGGGCGAAGTTACTGTTTTCATCATCATCCGCGCCTAAGTCGAAGGCCTGATCCTGACTACTCATGCGGGCTTCCATTTGCAGCACTTCTTTGGTGCTTACACCCAGCTCATCCGCCACTTTCTGTACTTCGTCATGGGTAAACCAACCCAGACGTTTCTTCGCTTTGCGTAAATTGAAAAAGAGTTTACGCTGCGCTTTGGTGGTGGCCACCTTAACAATACGCCAGTTTTTAAGTACGAATTCGTGGATTTCAGCCTTAATCCAATGCACAGCAAAAGACACCAGGCGCACACCCACAGCCGGATCGAAGCGCTTTACCGCTTTCATCAGACCAATGTTACCTTCCTGAATCAGATCCGCTTGTGGCAATCCGTAACCTGAATATGACTTGGCAATATGCACAACGAAGCGCAGATGGGACATTACCAGCTTGCGCGCGGCTTCCAGGTCTTCATCTTCACGTAATCGAATAGCCAGTTCACGCTCTTCATCAGCGCTCAGCATATCAATGCTGCTCACAGCCTGGATGTAGCCTTCAATACTACCGCTGTGAGGCACCGACAGGGCCAAAGATTGCATGTTATTGCTCATATTCACCTCTTTAATTAAGCACGCTATTTTACCAAATGGCAGGCGCGCTTGCGAGTCCTTTTCGTGTTACAGACCATACTCGCAAACAGTCTATATAGCGACGAAAATCTTCAGATCAAGACTGCCCTGAATTGAAAAAGTTCATTTTAATCGAAAACAATACGTGCAAATATAGGACGAAGTTTATACTAAATCAGTTATTTATTATGGCGTCGACAATAATGTTCATAAAAACGCCGACTTCATGCCATAATGAGACGAGTCGCGGGATAACAGCCAGTCAGTGTCCTATTCTGAACGCTGTACCAGGCGCTGTCCTGACAATTATAATAAAAAGCTTGTTACAGAGGATGTAATGTTCGCATACGTTGCCCGACAGCCCATTTTCGATAGTGATCGCAAGGTGCATGCCTATGAGATCCTGTTTCGTGATGGCGAGCAAAACTGCTTCCCGGAGATCGCGCCGGATGAAGCCACCTCAAAAATTCTGACCTCTACCCACCTGAGTCTGGGTATTGAGGAAATCACCAACAATAAACCGGCCTTCATTAATTTCCACCGTGATACCCTGATATTTCGGTTTCCCACGTCACTCGACCCGGCCGCAGTAGTCATTGAAATTGTTGAAACCGTCGATGTGGATGACAAACTGATAACGGCCTGTCAGCAAATCAATGAAATGGGCTATAAACTGGCGCTGGATGACTATGATACCTCCGGCAAATGGGATCCGTTTCTGCCGTTTGTCAGTGTGATTAAAATAGACATTACCACGGTGGATCACGCTGCTATCCGCGATGTGGTGCCCGCACTTAAACAGCAAAATATTCAGCTGGTTGCCGAGCGCATCGAAACCTACGAAGAATTTAATGCCTTCAAAGCCATGGGGTTCGATTATTTTCAGGGCTACTTTTTTGCCCGCCCGGAAATTGTTCGTCACCGCAAGCTGGGGGCCAGCAAGCTGACTATGCTGGAGCTCATTGCCGCCAGCTCATCGCCAAGACTCGACTTTAAAAAACTCAGCTCCATCATTGAGCGGGACCCGTCACTGACTTACCTGCTGCTGCGCTTTATTAACAACCCCTTGTTCAACAAGCGTCACCAGATCAGTTCACTTAAGCACGCGCTTAACTACATGGGCGAGGTGGAAGTGAAAAAGTTTGTGGCGTTACTGGCCCTGGCGAACCTGAGTGACGGTCAGCCCGGCGAACTGATGCAAATGTCGCTGCTGCGGGCCAAGTTCTGTGAAATGGTATCGCTGGAACTACATTTAGAAGAGAACCCGCCAACCGGGTTTCTCACCGGCTTACTGTCGATGATGGATGCCATGATGGAGCAGGACATGGAAGGCCTGATGCAGAAGGTGCCGGTGGCTGACGAAGTAAAAGATGCCCTGTGCGGCCGTCAAAACCTGTTATTTGATTGCCTGGCCGTGGTTCAGCACATCGAACACGGCAACTGGGCCGGGATTAAACGCTTTTCAGTCAAACACAGGGTGAAGCAGACACTGGTGCATCATTTTTATAACGAAGCCATCAAGTGGGCCAGAGCCATGCATAGCAGCGTAAACACAGATGACTGAAAACGTCGTCAGTTAGTTTTGCGGCCGGTGAGTGAGCCAAAAGAGTGATCTCCGGCATCTGTTACCGACTACAATTTTACTGTGCGGTGAAGGCCACAGCCTCCCGCAGGCAAGACTGTGTCAATAACAGCGCCGTTGCCAATAACAATAATAACTTTAACCTGTATAGGATAACCCAAGCCCCATGTTCGCTTTTATTGCCCGTCAACCGATTCTGGACCGTGACAAAGACGTATTTGCTTACGAACTGCTGTTTCGCGACGGCAATAACGGGACATTTCCTGATATTGATAGCGACAGAGCTAAATATATTGCCAGTCAGTTTCATACCCTGGGACTGGATGATATCAGCGGCGAGAAAAAATCCTTTATCAGCTTCAATGCCGATACCCTGATCTCCCGTTTCCCGACGACGTTAAACCCCGAAACCGTGGTGGTTGAGCTCGATGA
>JBPEWW010000288.1:0-5491 GCA_052032275.1 Alteromonas sp.
TTGTGTGCAGAGGGCGTAATGGTGACGTAATCGTCCCACATACGGGAAAATAACGTGTCAATATTGCTATGCATAACCTAACTCCTTGTGCTGCTTACAGCGTCAATCCCGGCGTGAGTGAGCCGGGCAGGGTGACCTTGTCTAACTCTACCGACGCCACCGGGTAGGCGCAGTAGTCCGCCGCGTAGTAGGCGCTGGCACGGTGGTTACCGCTGTCGCCAATGCCACCGAACGGTGCGGCGCTGCTGGCACCCGTGATGGGCCGATTCCAGTTGACAATGCCGGCGCGGATACGCTGGAAGAAGTAACGGTAATCTTCCTCACTGTCGCCGATAAAGCCTGCAGACAGGCCGAAGCTGGTGTTGTTGGCTTCAGCAATAGCGGCGTCAAAGTCATCATAGCGAATGACTTTCACCATCGGACCAAAGTGCTCCTCATCGGGTAATGAGGTCAGGATATCGGTGACGTCGATAATCCCGGGGGTTGCAAAGCCCTTGTCCGCATCGGGCTGCTCCAGACGCACCAGAACCTTAGCACCGGCCTTTTCCAGCTCAGCCTGCGCATCCACCATCAGTTTGGCGGCATGGGCAGAAATCATGGCGCCCATAAACGGCTGGTCTTCGGCGTCGTAGTCGCCAACTTTAATGTTGCGGGTTACTTCAACGAAGCGCGCCAGCAACGCATCACCTTGCTCGCCTTTGGGAATAAACAACCGGCGGGCACAGGTACAGCGCTGGCCAGACGTGACAAATGCGGACTGGACAATGTCATGCACCGCGGCGTCAGTGTCTGCCACATCTTTGACAATCAGGGGGTTATTCCCACCCATTTCCAGGGCCAGAATTTTGCCGGGGTGACCCGCAAACTGCTCGTGCAGGATCTTGCCGGTGCGTGAGCTGCCGGTGAAGAACAGTCCGTCGATGCCCTGGTGAGTGGCCAGTGCTTTGCCGGTTTCCACTTCGCCCTGGATCAAATTCAGCACACCGGCCGGTAAGCCGGCTTCGTGCCATAATTTGACCATTTCCTGGGCCACCATGGGGGTCAGGTCACTGGGTTTATATACCACGGTGTTACCCGCCAGGAGTGCCGGAATTATATGGCCATTAGGCAGGTGGCCGGGGAAATTGTACGGACCAAATACGGCAACCACACCATGAGGTTTATGACGAATAAACGCCTGACCCACCGGCATCGGGTTTTCAACGGTACCGGTACGCTCGAAGTAGGCCCGCTCTGAAATACCCACTTTACCCATCATGGCAGCCACTTCGGTCGCGGTTTCCCACTCCGGCTTGCCGGTTTCACGGGCAATCACTTTCGCCAGTGCCGGTTTATTGTCTTCCAGCAGCTTGCCGTAGCGCTTAATGATCTCAAGACGGGCTTCGACGGATTTCGCTGCCCAGTCCGGCGCGGCATTCCGCGCTGCGCTGATGGCGGCGTCCACCTGGTCTGGAGACGCAGACACCCCTTCCCAGATAACCGTATTTTTAGCAGGATCGACTGAGGTGAGCGGGTGGCCGTTGCCAGCCTGCCATTCACCATTAATATAATGTGTTGCTTGCATGTAGGGCTCCTGTTGTTAGTTGCTGTATTTCACCGGAGCAAACCGGACCGCGTCACCTTCGCGAATATTGAGTGCAGCCGCCGCCTGGCGTGACAATACCGCGACTTGCTGCTCTTCACTGACCGTCATTTCGGTCGCTACAGCTCTGAAGTCTTTCACCGAGGTATTAATGATATAGCAGGTCTGCCCCTGGGCAGCGGTCTGATCATCAATAACCACCGGCAATTTGCGACTGGCCTGCGCCGTGCGCACATGGCTCAGGTTCGCTTCCACCGTGGGGCCGGCGTCAAAAATATCAACGTAGCCCCGGCAGCTAAACCCTTCTTCCTGCAGCAATCGCAGGGCCGGACGGGTTTTCTCATGGACCTGGCCAATAACAGCCTGGGCTTGCTGGCTTAACAGGTTTACGTAAATAGGGTATTTAGGCATCAGTTCGGCAATAAATACTTTATTGCCAATGCCGGATAAGTAGTCAGCGGTAGGAAAGTCCATTGAAAAGAAGTGTTCTTCCAGCCACTCCCAGAACGGCGATTTGCCGTTGTCATCGCTGACCCCGCGCATCTCTGCAATCACGGTTTCCGAAAAGCGCTCACGATGCTCCATCATGAACAGAAAGCGCACTTTCGACAGCAGCCGGCCATTCAGCCCGCCGCGCGCCTGTTCACGCAGGAACAGGGTGCAGATCTCTGTCACCCCGGTGTAGTCATTGCAGAAGGTCAGGATCTCTGCGGTGTTATGTACTTTCAGCTCACGGGAAGAGTGCACCACCTTGCCCAGGTGATAGTGATAAAACGCGTCATCCAGACCGACTGCAGCCTCAATACCACTGGTGCCTACCACTTCGCCGGTGGCGGTGTCTTCCATAACAAAAAGGTACGACTCGTTACCCGGCTGTGTGACTGCTTTATTAAACGACGCTTCGGCACGATCGATCTTATTGTGCAGCAGGGTGTCGTTGACCGGCAATGACGTAAAGCCAATGCCGGATTCTTCAGCAATGTCATACAGCGATGCGTAATCCGCATTGGTGATTGGGCGAATTATATTCATGTTCGCTGACTCAACAGTTAGTGGATTACTTGGCGTTGACAACACGCGCCACGGCACGTTCAAAGCGGGCAAGCCCTTCTTTGATGTCTTCATCCGGAATGATCAGTGAGGGCGCGAAGCGCACCACATTGGCACCGGCAATCAGACACATCAGGTTTTCCTCGGCTGACGCGGTCAGGAAGTCACGGGCACGGCCCTGATAGTCATCGTTTAATGCACAGCCCAGCAGCATACCTTTACCGCGTACTTCACTGAAAACGTGGTATTTGTTATTGATTTCTTCCAGCAGCTCGCGGAACAGCGCTTCTTTTTTCAGTACGCCTTCCATTACTTCCGGCGTGTTCACAATATCCAGCGCCTTTTCTGCCACGGCACAGGCCAGCGGGTTACCGCCATACGTACTGCCGTGTGTACCCGGCTTAAGGTGCGCTGCGATCTCGGTGGTGGTGAGCATGGCGCCAATGGGGAAGCCACCGCCCAGCGATTTCGCGGTGGTCAGAATATCGGGGGTCACGCCCAGGCCCATATAGGCATACAGGTGACCGGTACGGCCTACGCCGGATTGCACTTCATCAAAAATAAGCAGCGCATTGTGCTTGTCACACAGCTCACGGACACCACGCACAAAGTCAGCATCAGGCGGAATGATGCCGCCTTCACCCTGTAACGGCTCCATCATAACCGCACAGGTCTTGTCTGAAATCATGGCTTCAAAGGCAGCCAGATCATTGTAATCGCAGTGATCCACGGCACCTGGCTTAGGACCGAAGCCGTCGGAATAGGCAGCCTGCCCGCCTACGGTAACCGTAAAGAAGGTACGGCCGTGGAAGCCTTTGTTAAACGCGATAATTTGATTTTTATCTTCACCGTGTTTATCCAGCGCAAAGCGACGGGCCAGCTTAAGGGCCGCTTCGTTGGCTTCGGCGCCGGAGTTTGCGAAATACACTTTATCGGCAAAGGTCGCGTCGGTGAGTTTGGCGGCCAGTCGCAGCGCCGGCTCATTGGTAAATACGTTTGACAGGTGCCAGAGCTTGCTGCCCTGTTCCTGCAGGGCACCGACCAGTTCCGGATGACAGTGACCCAGTACATTTACGGCAATACCGCCGGCAAAATCGATGTACTCAGCACCGTCCTGATCCCATACCCGAGACCCTTCACCCCGGACGGGTACCATGCCGGCAGGGTTGTAGTTGGGTACCATGACTTCATCAAATGTTGCGCGAGTTACCTTCATCTTTTTTACCTCTATGTGAGCGTTAGCCGGTATACCGTTGATACCTGCATCACGCGTACAGTGATCGGATTAGCCCAATATTATGCCATTTATTAACCAGTTTGTCTCCCCAGTGCAGCGCCGAAGCCCTTGATATTCAAGGCTTCTGGCTTATTTTGCAGGAAAAGTGAATAACTATTTAAGCGCGCGGCGTCAGCTGCGATTCGTGGCAGTGGCGCTACAGGTGATCGGCTAAGCAACAGACATGACCCCGGCACGAACCGGTGGCTGACTGCATGAATATCCACAAAATAATTAGCTGTCTTCGGTGTTTGAGGTAACCGGTAACTGGAAAATATTGATCCCTCTGAGCACTTCCAGGGAACCGGCCGGGTATTTGGGCTGCTCGCGGATAGCATCCTTGATTTCGTCTTTTTCCAGCACTTTTGCGCGATGCGCCATCCGCACCTGGGTGTATAACCGGGATTGCCTGAGTAGCTCTGCCAGTGAATGCGGCGTACTTTGCCCGCCCGAGGCAATCGTGCGCATCGCGTCGGCGATCCCCAACCGTTTAAAATGCATATGTTCAAAAATATCCGCAGCAACCTTCTCAGCATATTCATTTTGCAGGGCAATCAGGTAATTGGCGGAGGGGTGTAACTTAAGCAGGGCATCGTGAAGATCCCGCTGGCGGTTGGTTTGCGCCTCCTCGAGCATGCGGCGCTGTACCTGATCGAAGAGTCTGAAATACAGCCGGATTACGGCACAGCGTCCAAGGTTGGACAGCATGCCCAGGGTGTACGCCTCGGTTGGCCGGATACTGCCAAAGCGACTAAGCTCGCGGGCCGTAACAGCCGTGCCATAGGCGTAATTCAGTAACTGATGCTTAATAAGGGGGTACGGATCGGTAATCTGGGGGATGGTGCGGCGTAATACCAGTGCCGGCAATAGCACCCGCAGGTTCTCAATGCCCAGAAAACTCAGCGCGGTGCGCATGGATTCCACCACAATCACGCGTCCTTTGGAATCGCGACGGCGATGGGCCGGTGAGTTTACCACCTGCATAAGCTCGTCATATAACCATGGCTGGGCCGCCGCGAACGGCTCAATCTTTGAGACTGAGGTGGCCTTTACCGACATCATATCGAGCATTGCCGGGGTATCGTCCGACAGCGACAGTGTCCGGCGGTACACATTTTCAGAATTTTCCAGTTCCGCGTGCAGTTCAAGGAGGAGCTGCTCGTGGAGGTCGTAACGCACGCCATCCAGGTAGGAGGCATCGTGCTTTGCCTGTACTTCTTTATTCTTGATGGCCACCTTTTCGACATGCAGCAGCTGACGGCGGGCATCGCCCTGCTCGGACTCCTCGAACAGCACTTCACCGGGACTGCGTTTACCAATCATTTTTAATACGCGCGCCGGTGCAATCAACAAATTGTCAAAGCGTTCATTAAAGGAAGGCTGCGATGGCGATGCCGTCATCGTATACGGGCTCCTGCTCGTCAATGCCGCCAACTTATTTGGTTAACGTGCACGAATTCTCATCCTGTTTTTCTAAATACTACTCTGTTTTATCGGAAAAGGTGAACAGACCTGAACTATTTAAGCAATTTTTTGTGTTATGCGGGCGGATTGCAGGAAATTATCCAGAATTTGATGACCAT
>JBPEWW010000289.1:0-8046 GCA_052032275.1 Alteromonas sp.
CGGGGTAGGACTGGGCCAAATGGTGCTTACCACGCTGGTATTTTCGCTGCTGCCTTACTGGCTGTTAGGTATGTCGCTGGCTGCCTCTATCGTAATTGGCGGCGCTATCGCACTGAGCTCCACCGCCATCGTCATTAAACAGGTAACAGAGAGCGGCATTCTTAATAACCGGCGCACGCAGCTGGCCATCAGTATCCTGTTATTCCAGGATCTGGCCGTGGTGCCGTTTTTGATTGCTATTCCGCTGCTCTCCGGGCCTGAAGATGTCAGTGTAGTGAGTCTGCTGGCCGGGGCGTTGCTCAAAGGTGTGCTGGTCATCGCGTTATTGCTCTCCATTGGTAAGTGGATCTTGCCCTGGGTCTTTCGGGAAGTGGCCCGCACCCGGACCGACGAGTTGTTTGTACTCACGACAATCCTGGTTTCACTGCTGGCCGCCGGGCTAACCTATGTGTCTGGCCTGTCTATGGCGCTGGGCGCCTTTCTGGCCGGAATGATGCTGGGAGAGAGCCAGTACCGGTACCAGCTGGAAGCCGACATCCGGCCCTTTCGGGATATTCTAATGGGGCTGTTTTTTGTCACCGTCGGCATGCAGCTCGACCTGCAGGTATTGTGGCAAAGCGGGCACTGGATCATCGGCGGGGTTTTGCTCCTTATGGCGGCAAAGGTGGTGTTGGTGCGCCTGGCTGCCATGCTGTTTAAGTGTGACCCGGTGGATGCCTGGTCTGCCGGCTTCAAGCTCTGTCAGATTGGCGAATTCAGCTTTGTTATTGCCTCGCTGGCAACCACCCATGGCGTGATCACGTCTCAGCAATCATCAGTGCTGCTCAGTATGGGGGTTATCAGTATGGCGCTCACTCCGTGGCTGATTGAAAAGAGTCTGGCGGCAGCCCAGTTGCTGGTGCGACAGCCCCATATCGAGGTAGACGAGACCGGCAGCTATGCCAAAGAACTGCTGTCTGATCATGTGGTGATTGCCGGGTTTGGACGGGTCGGGCAGTCGGTGGCAAAAATGCTGAAAATGGAGGGGATCCCCTTCATTGCCATTGACGGTGACCCGGTGCGGGTGTTTGAGAGCCGTAACGCAGGTGAGCCCATTTTGTTCGGCGATGCCAGTCAAAAAGATATCTTACTTAACGCTGGCCTCAGTCGTGCCAAACTGATGTTGGTGACCTTCGATCAGCCCTACAAAGCCGAGCAAGTGATTGATGCCTCACGACAAATTCGCGACGACATTGAAGTGATGGTGCGCACCAAACGGGATTATCAGCTGGACGCCCTGTATAAGGCGGGCGCGTCCCAGGTGGTGCCGGAGTTGCAGGAAGGCAGCCTGATGCTGATTTCCCAGGTACTGCACTATGCCGGGGTACCCATGTCGCGCATCCTTAAGCGGGTGCGGGCGGAGCGCAAGGGACGCTATGATCACCTGCATGGCTTTTATCCCGGGGAAACTACGCAAATAAGCTATGGTACCGAAGACAAGCTGGAATTCATTCACGCGGTGGTACTGAATAACCGGGCATACTGTCTGGGTAAAACGCTGGAAGAGCTGGATCTGCAAAGCATGCGGGTGAAAATAAAAGGGCTGCGCCGGGCCGGCACCGAAGTCGCGGATCCGGATGGTAGCGCCAGCCTGCAAAGCGGTGACGTGCTGGTTATTGCAGGAAAACCCCGGCGGGTGGAACGGGCCGAGCGCTTTCTGCTGGAAGGAGGCTGACCCTTATCAGGCTTGCGCTGGCCTACCCTGACAAATTACGCTACCCGGTCTTTTTCCAAATCCTTAAATTTCTTTTTCAGTTCGTAACTGTCATCGGTAACAATTTTTTCGAGTGTCGCGACCCGCTCTTTCAGGTGTTCAATCTGCCCCTGTAGTTCCGCTTTGTCAGCTTTTCCCATGCCACTGGGCTTGCTCTTAGCGGCCTGGACAATCTGCACGATGACCCAGCCACAAATTGCGATAATAGCAATGGCTGTCAGGTTAATAGGCATAACGAATTCCTTCTTGGCAATGAATTACAATAAGTGTAATGGTTAAATACGGATTTAGCCTGCATTTTACTGAGCTAACACCGCACGGGCCATTGGGGTATACTTACCATGGGATACGGCAGTGTCACCCTCGTCCCACTATACTAAGCAATTCCATGGCCAATAATAATTTGTTTTGTATTTCAAAATGTTGCAGATAAGACGGCGACGTCCTGTCAGCGCAATTAGCTAAATTGACAACCTAAGTAGCCTTTTTCGCCATATGATTTTATCCCCCTCAGAAGCCGATGTACGCTGGATGCAGCATGCCCTCACCCTCGCAGATAACGCGGCAGCCCTGAATGAAGTCCCTGTCGGTGCCGTGGTTGTGCACGACGATACTGTAATTGGAGAAGGCTGGAATACGCCCATTACCGAGCACGATCCCTCCGCCCATGCTGAGATGAACGCGTTGCGTGCGGCAGCACGGCAGGTACAAAATTACCGGGTGGTGGATGCCACCTTATATGTCACACTGGAGCCGTGCCCCATGTGCGCAGGTCTGCTGGTACATGCCAGAATTAAACGGGTGGTGTTCGGCGCATTCGATGAGAAAACCGGTGCCGCAGGGTCAGTGATGAACCTGACGCAGCATGCGTCGCTCAATCACCAGCTTGAGGTGCTGGGGGGCGTGCTGGCCCAGCCATGCGGGGAAAAATTATCGCGGTTTTTTCAGCGTCGCCGGGCGGAAATTAAAGCGGCCAAACAGGCCAGACGGGCGCAAATTAAGACACCCGGGCCAAATCAGTAAACATCTCATAATTGCTATACATCTTGCGACGCTTAAGCACTTTTTGATGCGCCCGTTTAAGCATCAGGCGTCTGCGGTTATTGTTTTTCAAGGTTCGTCCTTTTTTCAACAGTCGGTTCTTTTTCATTATTACCCTCCTGTCTTAGTTTTAGAAAAAGAAAGTCAGGCTGCAGGGTAGCGGTGGACCAGGTTACCTTTCTAAGACAACGCAGAAAGACAATTGTTCAGCGTGGCCAACCCACCCCGTACGGTATGTGAATAAGATGACGCTTATATGACAGTTTTCAAGCAGGCAGGCGACAAAACAGACAAAAAATCAGCCAGATGGTCAGGTTTTACCCTGACGGCGGCCTGCCACACTGACTCTACCGTTACAGCGGGGTGGGCTGACGTTCATCCAGCCATACCAGGGTGTCATAATAGCGGCGGATGTTTTCCACATATTGCAGTGCCTCATCGCCCCGCGCATAGCCATACTTGGTGGTGCGGTAATATTTTTTCTGACGTAACAATGGCAGGCGTTGCTTAACATCCACCCACAGGTCCGGATCGCCGCCCTGACGCTCAGTCAGTACCCGGGCATCTTCCAGGTGCCCCATGCCAATGTTGTAGGCGGCCAGCGCCATCCAGGTTTTGTCCGGGTTCGGAATGCGTGCCGGGATGCGGCTGAGCAAACTGGCAAAGTAGCGGGCGCCACCGCGGATGCTGGCCTCCGCATCCACCCGTGACACCACGTCCATGTCTTTGGCGGTATCCAGCGTCAGCATCATCAGGCCTCGTACCCCGGTAGGTGACACCGCTTCCGGTTTCCAGTGACTTTCCTGATAGCTCATTGCCGCCAGCAGCCGCCAGTCATGTTCACCGGCATACTCCTGGAACCAGCTCTTGTACTCGGGCAGTTTGGCGGTGGCGGCCTCAATGAAGGCCCGGGTGTCGACATAATCGAATTTACGCACGTGACCGAAATATTTATCTTCCAGCACTTTAAAGGTGCCGTTCTGGTGGATACTGCCAAAATACTCAATCAGCGCCGCCCGTAAGGAGTCATCCAGTGCCCCATGGACGGCCCATGCGATGGGCTGCAGGGTTTCAACAGTAAACCCCACACTGAGCTGGGGAAAACGCCGGCGCTGCATGGCCAGCCGGTTGGTATCTGCCAGTGTGTAGGGGAGCTCTCCTTCGGCAACCATTTGCAGTAATTCTTCCGCATCACGATCGGCGGTTTCCTGCCAGCTAAGCTGAGGGTGTGCACTGGCGGCCGACGACAGTAACCGGGCATGGCTGCTGCCTTCCACCACCAGTAGCGGGTCAACGATATCTTCCAGTCCTCTGGGGCGCTCATTGCCCTGACGAAATACCAGCTTCTGGCTCACCTGCTGATAGGCGGGGCCGAAGGCGAAATTGTCTTTTAATGATGGGGTGACCGCATCCCCACTGGCCACGATATCCAGCGTGCCGTCCTGTAGCTGGGTCAGCATGGTGTCGTAGGAATAAAAGGGGTACACCTGTAATTCCACCCCCAGGTAGTCGGCAAACCCCTTGGCCAGCTCATACTCAAACCCTTTCGGGCCATCCGGCCCATGGTAATAGGTGGTACGGCCATACAGCGTGCCGACCCGCAGGACTTGCCGGTCGATGAGCTGAGACAGGGCATTGGGAACCGGAGCCGGGCTACAGCTTACTAAAACTAGGCACAGCAACAGGGTCAGACTACGGCGAAAATACACGATGATGTTGGTTCCTGGAACGTTTAAAGGGTGGTGACACGCTGTGTGAAAGAAAAACTGTTACAACAGGGTGATACCGGTTATCAATTCAACGGATTTCCTCTATAATCCGCGCCGAAATACTCGTCAATCTTCGAGGCGGTGCAATCTGATGCATTCACTGCTTCAAAACAACCAGGTAAAGCACTATGTTGGTCTTACGAGGCGCTCCCGCTCTGTCAGAGTTTAATCAAACTAAACTGATCTCCAAGCTGGGTCAATCCGGCATCCCCGTTAAACGAATATACGCCGAATTTGTTCATTTGGTCGATACCCGTCAAAACCTGTCAGCGCACCAGCAGTCGGTATTGGATCAGCTGCTTACCTACGGACCCAGCCGCACGCCACAGCCGGCGAACGGCAAGCTGTATTTTGTTACGCCCCGTCCCGGCACCATATCACCCTGGTCGTCAAAAGCCACTGACATCGCCCATAACTGCGGGCTTGAGGACATTGTGCGGATTGAGCGCGGGTGTGCTTATTATGTGGAGACCGATGGCGAGCTTAGTCAGGCTCAGTCAGACCAGGTGCGAGCGGCAATGCATGATCGCATGACTGAAAGTGTCTTTACTGACATCGACGACGCGACCGTGCTGTTTGCTCACGCAGAACCAAAAACCTTTACGTCAGTGAACATCCTTGAGGAAGGCCGGGAGGCCCTGGTGGCAGCGAATATCAGCCTGGGGCTGGCACTGGCGGATGATGAGATTGACTACCTGTATGACAGCTTCAGTAAGTTAGGACGTAACCCTAACGATGTAGAGCTGTATATGTTTGCACAGGCAAACTCTGAGCACTGCCGGCATAAGATCTTCAACGCCAGCTGGACCATTGACGGGGTAGAGCAGAATAAATCTCTGTTCAAGATGATTAAAAACACCTATGAGCGCTGCCCGGATCATGTGCAGTCAGCATACAAAGACAATGCCGCGGTCATGGACGGATGGGCCGCTGGCCGTTTCTTCCCTAATCCACAGACCCACCAGTACGAATACCATCACGAAGATGTTGCCATTCTGATGAAGGTGGAAACGCATAACCACCCCACGGCCATTTCACCGTTCGCCGGCGCGGCCACGGGCTCGGGCGGCGAAATACGTGACGAAGGTGCCACCGGCCGCGGCTCCAAGCCTAAGGCTGGCCTGGTAGGGTTTAGCGTGTCTAACCTGCAGTTGCCGGATGCTGTTCAGCCGTGGGAGACCCCGTACGGCAAACCCGAGCGCATCGTCAGTGCGCTGGAAATTATGCTGGATGGTCCGCTGGGCGGCGCGGCTTTCAATAATGAATTTGGCCGGCCAAATTTACTGGGCTATTTTCGCACCTATGAACAGGAAGTCAGTAGCTTCAATGGGGTAGAAGTCCGCGGATACCATAAGCCCATTATGCTGGCGGGCGGTCTGGGGAATATTCGCCAGTCCCATGTGGAAAAAGGCGAAATCACTGAGCATGCCAACCTGATTGTACTAGGTGGCCCGGCCATGAACATTGGCCTGGGTGGCGGCGCAGCGTCCTCCATGACCTCCGGCCAGTCCAACGAAGATCTGGACTTTGCGTCTGTGCAGCGGGATAACCCGGAAATGGAGCGACGTTGCCAGGAAGTTATCGATGCCTGCTGGCAACTGGGCGACAACAACCCCATCCAGTTTATCCATGATGTGGGCGCAGGTGGCCTGTCGAATGCACTGCCTGAACTGGTCAATGACGGCGGCCGCGGCGGTCGGTTTGAATTACGCAATGTGCTCTCTGACGAGCCGGGAATGACGCCACTTGAATTATGGTGCAATGAATCCCAGGAACGCTATGTGATGTCGGTAGCAGATAAAGACTTGCCGGTCTTTGAGGCCATCTGTCACCGGGAACGGGCACCGTTTGCGGTGGTGGGTAAAGCCACCCTGGAGCAGGATCTGTTACTTAACGATGCGCATTTCGATAACCAGCCCATTGATATGCCCCTGGATGTGCTGCTGGGTAAGCCGCCCAAAATGCACCGCAATGTCACCTCGGGCAAGGTCTCGCCGACCGAGTTAAACCGCGACGGACTATCATTGCAGGAAGCGGCGAAGCGTATTTTGGCGCTGCCCACAGTAGCTGAAAAAACCTTTTTGATTACTATCGGCGATCGCTCGGTCACCGGCCTGGTTGCCCGCGATCAGATGGTCGGTCCGTGGCAGATCCCGGTGGCCGATGTGGCGGTTACCGCTACCGCCTACGATACGTACCATGGTGAAGCGATGGCAATGGGTGAGCGCACCCCGGTCGCCCTGCTATCACACGCGGCGTCTGCGCGGCTAGCAGTGGGCGAAGCGCTGACCAATATCGCGGCGGCGCCCATTGGCGACCTGGCGCGCATCAAATTGTCGGCTAACTGGATGGCCGCTGCCGGCCATCCAGGGGAAGACGCGGGCCTGTATGAAGCCGTTAAAGCGGTGGGCGAAGAGTTGTGCCCGGCACTGGGCCTGACCATTCCGGTGGGCAAAGACTCGATGTCAATGAAAACTGCCTGGCAGGATGAGGACAGTTCTGCAAAAGCGGTCACCGCGCCGCTGTCGCTGGTCATCTCAGCATTCGGCGCGGTCACCGATATCCGCAAGACCGTCACCCCGCAGCTGCGCACCGACCAGGGTGACAGCCGGCTGTTGCTGATTGATTTAGGGCAGGGCAAAAACCGCCTGGGCGGCAGCTGTGTGGCACAGGTGTTCAATCAGCTTGGCAGCCAGCCTGCCGATGTTGACTCGCCAGAATTGCTGGCCGGCTACTTTAATGCAATACAAACGCTGGTGACCCGGGAGCTGGTGCAGGCATACCATGACCGCTCGGACGGTGGTCTGTTCACCACGGTAGCGGAAATGGCGTTTGCCGGAAATACCGGAGTCAGCATCGCCCTGGATGACCTGGGGCAGGATGATCTGGCGGTATTATTTAGTGAGGAACTGGGGGGTGTCATACAGGTACGCAGTGAGGATCTGGAGGCCGTCAATGAGGTACTTAGCCAGCACGGGCTGACCGCGCTGACCCATGATATCGGTACCCTGAATACCGCCGGCACCGTTGAATTTACCCGTGCGGGGAGCACCGTACTGGCCGACAGCCGCACCAGTTTGCGGATGCAGTGGGCATCTACCACTCACCAGATGCAGCGGCTGCGTGACAACCCGGCCTGTGCCGATGCCGAACACGCGGGCAAGCAGGATGAAGCCAACCCCGGGCTGCACGCTAAGCTGACTTACGATATTAATGAAGATGTCGCCGCGCCCTACATTGCCAAGGGTCATAAACCTGGGGTGGCGATTTTACGTGAACAGGGCGTCAATTCTCACCTGGAGATGGCGGCTGCCTTCAGTCGCGCAGGATTTACCGCCACCGATGTGCATATGAGCGATGTCCTGGCCGGGCGTGTCGACCTGGCTGACTTCCAGGGGCTGGCAGCCTGCGGCGGCTTTTCGTACGGTGACGTACTGGGTGCCGGCGAAGGCTGGGCAAAATCCATCCTGTTTAACGCCCGTG
>JBPEWW010000029.1:0-2655 GCA_052032275.1 Alteromonas sp.
AAGCAGAAAATGTTCGGCCCGGCGTTCTGACAGCGGTGGCTGACCATGGGCCGGGTAACGGCAGGCGCGGTATGACTTCAATTGCGGAAAAAAGTGCCGTGTATGAAAGCGGGAAAATGGTGCCGACTGCCGGAATCGGACTGCCCGCTCTGCTGTGTAGCTACTGATTTATCAGTAGGTTGCAGTTCGTGCGAACACGGAAAAAAGAGGAGAAGGTTAGCTTACAAATATAGGGGGAAAAATGGTGCCGACTGCCGGAATCGAACTGGCGACCTACTGATTACAAGTCAGTTGCTCTACCAACTGAGCTAAGTCGGCACACAAAAAAATGCGATTACGGCTGTGTGCAGCGGCGTAATCGCGGCGTATTGTAGCCAGCGCGGCCGGCATGTCAAGGATTATACTTGCTGTAACCGGCCGGCTTCGTTAGCCAGTTTGGGAAACGCCTCTTCTGGCAGCGTTTGCGCCAGTTCAGCCAGCTTGTTACCGAGTTCCTGATAACTGTCTGCGGTCACATTAATGTGCCCCATCTTGCGCTTTTCGCGCACAGTTTTGCCGTACCAGTGTAAATGACAGCCCGGGATACTCAGCAGATCCCGGGAGAAGCCTGTGCAGCCAATCACGTTCACCATGGCACTGGGCCCCAGCTCAGCGGTATCGCCCAGCGGTAAGCCACAAACGGCCCGCAGGTGATTATCAAACTGACTGGTGATGGCGCCGTTGAGGGTCCAGTGCCCGGAGTTGTGGACCCGTGGGGCCAGCTCGTTTACCAACAGCTGATCATCACACTGGAACAGTTCCACGGCCAGCACACCGACATAGTCCATGCCTTCCGCCAGTGTTTTAAAGATTTGCTGCGCCTGGGTGGTCAGCGCTTCGCTGATGGCGGTGGCCGGTGCGACGGAAACGTGCAGCTGTCCCTGATGGTGCAGGTTCTCTGCCAGCGGGTAGACTTTAATCTCACCAGACTTGCTGCGAATACCAATAATGGACAGTTCACGATCGAAGTCCAGCATCTGCTCTACCACCAGCGGCACCGCCTGCAGGTCCAGCGAACTCAGCTGAGCTTTCAGCGCCTCCAGTTCACTGGCAGCAGTCAGGCGCCACTGGCCATAGCCGTCATAACCATCGCGGCTGGCTTTGATAATCAGGCGTTCACCCAGCGTGGCCACACAATCATCCAGTTGCGCCAGGTCGGTGACCACCTGGTGTGGGCAGTTCGCCACCTTGAGCGTATCCAGCAAATGTTTTTCACGTACCCGATCGGCCCCCACCAATATGGTTTCAATACCGGGCATGAGCTTCCCGCTTTTGGCGGCTTCTTCGAGCAGCCGCTCAGGGACATGTTCAAACTCTACTGTCAGGGCATCGGCTGCCTCAATTGCCTGCATCAGCGACAAATCCAGTGGCTGTTTGCTCACCGGGTGGACCACCGTATCCGAGCCCACATCGACGGCCTGCACGTCAATGCCTAATGGCACCCCGGCCAGATACATCATTTGCGCCAGTTGTCCGGCGCCATACACCAGTACCTGCATCAGTCCAGCTCCAGCTGGTCGTTGGCCAGCACTGTATCGGTTTGTTGTTGACGAAAAGCAATCACCGCGTCACGCACCTTGTCATCCTGCAACGCCACTACCTGGGCAGCCAGTAACCCGGCGTTTGCCGCACCGGCCTCACCAATAGCCAGGGTGCCCACTGCCACCCCTTTGGGCATTTGCACAATGGATAACAGCGAGTCGAGACCGTTCAGTGCGCGGGATTTGACCGGACAGCCAAACACCGGCAGGTGCGTATGAGCAGCAATCATCCCGGGCAGATGTGCGGCACCGCCGGCGCCAGCGATGATGGCACTGAAGCCGTTGTCAGCAGCGCTCTCAGCAAACTCAACCAGCAGGTTGGGGGTGCGGTGCGCCGATACCACCCGAGCGTCAAATTCCACGCCACATGCCTTGAGCATTTTGGCTGCCTCCTGCATGGTCGGCCAGTCAGAGGTAGATCCCATGACAATCGCAACTTTCGCCATCTGCATATCCTCAACGATTAATAGGTTGTGTCTCCGCCTGTCAGCAAGCCTGTGATACCTTGCTGGCTGCGGTTCTCCGGAAAGCACGCGATTGTAGCGCAAAATCCGTGCAAAGCCTATAGCCCGGCAGCAGCCCGCCAGCGCCCCACTGTGCTGAACTTTTATCAAAATAAAACAGTACAAAATTGAATTTACTGGGGTAAATACTAGACTTACGGCATGAACACGATAACGTTTCGGCTATTGGAAGTGTTTCAGCACGTAGTCGATGCCGGCTCAGTAACGGCGGCATCCAATGCGTTATCGCTGTCACAACCCACCGTGTCGCTGCAGCTGAAAAAACTCAGCAAGATCGTTGGCATGCCGCTGCTGGAGTATGTGCACGGCAAGGCCACCATGACCGCAGCCGGTGAGGCAGTGTACTGCTGTGCACAGGAAGTGCTGTCTTCCCAGCAGAAGCTGAACAGTCAGGTTCATGCCATTCAGGGCCTGGAAATAGGGACATTAAAATTGGCGGTGGTTAGTACCGCCAAATACATGATTCCGCCTCTTCTGAAACCCTATTGTCTTGCTCACCCCAATATCGATATCCATTTTACCGTGGGTAACCGCGAGCGGATTGCGAACCG
>JBPEWW010000290.1:0-13639 GCA_052032275.1 Alteromonas sp.
TGCCCGTTGAAGGCGGCCAATGGCCATAAGGTCGGCACGCTGTGCGTGATCGACAGCCAGCCTCATGAGCTGGACGATGAAGACAAGCTTCTGCTGAACGACCTGGGCGCCATGGTGGAACAGGAAATAGCGGCAATGCAACTGGCGACCATGGATGAGCTGACGCACATTTCTAACCGTCGGGGCTTTAATACCCTGTCCACCCATGCGTTATCCATGTGCCGCCGCAACAAGATCAGTGCTACGGCGCTGTTATTTGACCTCAACAGATTTAAGCCGATAAACGACACCTTTGGCCACGCTGAAGGGGATCGGGCCTTAAAAACTTTTGCCGACCTTTTAAAGAAGGTATTCCGGGATTCGGATGTGTTTGCCCGCACCGGAGGCGATGAATTTGCTGCCTTGCTCACCGGGACCTCAGCCTCTGAAGCGAACATCGTAATCGACCGGTTTAGGACGGCGGTCGCTGCCTATAACCACCAGGCGAAGCGTGGGTATGACATTGAATTCAGTGTGGGCACTGCCGAGTACGAGCAGGATGACACAGTGGCGACCTTACTCGACCGCGCCGACAGCGCCATGTATGTAAATAAATCTCAGGCGCGCTGAACCCAAAAAAAAGGCCCCGTGCGGGGCCTTTTAGTTAAGTTACTGCATTGTTAGAAGCGATAATTGGCCTGCACATACATAAAGCGCCCTTGCCCGCTGTGTACCGTATTCACGAACCCGAAGAAATCGTGATGGCTGTACGGGGGTTCTTCGTTGAACAGGTTAGTGGCGCCGAGGGTAAGGGTGGTGTTTTCCAGCCCCATGTATGTCACCGTGGCATCCACCGTGGTCCAGGCATCTACGGTTTTATCTCCAAAACCGGCATCCGCGTCACCGGCGAACTCACCCACGTAATTCACTGCCAGTGAAGCCGCCAGGTCGTCCTGGGCCCAGTCCATGCTGGCGGTCCAGCGAACTTCTGGCTGCTCGAAATCACCGGCTTCGGCATTCAGACGCACGCCGCCATCGGCGCCCGGACGGTACTCTTCATACTCCAGCACATAGTTCATGACGAAGCCGAACCCAAACTGACCGTAGGAGGACTCCAGGCTGTAATTTACGTCCATATCCAGGCCCGAGGTTTCCAGGTCGCCCAAATTCTGGAACGAATCGAATACCTGAACCACCTCACCCGGATCGCCGTCAATGCCGGTAGGAATGCGTTCAACCACATCCGGATCGTTACCGAAGTTACTGAACACAAACTGGGTGTCGGCATCAATGATGTTGTCGATGTCGTAGCTGTAATAGTCGACGGAGACGTCGAGGTTCTCGGTGAACTCGTAAATCACTCCCAGGTTATAACTGCTCGACTCTTCCGGCTCCAAATCCGGGTTGCCTTCGAATACGGCTGTGTACTCCATGGGGTCACAGGCCAGGCCAACGGCGTCACAGCGAACGGTATCGACCAGGTTGGGTGACTCGTCGGTGCGGCCCAGGCCAATCTGGTGCAGTGACGGAGCCCGGAACGCGGTGCCATAGGAGCCACGAATGGACAGGGTATCGGTCGGGGTCCACAGGAAAGAGACTTTCGGATCGGTGGTGGTACCAAAATCACTGTAGTCTTCATAACGCACGGCCAGCTGGACTTCCAGATCGGCCATTACCGGCACACCAAGCTCGGCAAATACCGCGGTGCTGTCACGGGAGCCGTTAGCCTGAGTGGCCTCAGTACCAAACACTTCGCCACGCAGGAACTGATCATCCGGGTTGTCACTGATGGTTTCTTCGCGGTACGTCGCGCCCACGGCCAGCATCATATCGCCGGCATCCAGACGCGCCACCGGCCCAGACGTGACAAAGTTCAGCGCGCGGTTAGTCGACTTCCCTACCCGCGTAGTGGTGGTTTCAATGAAATCCAGCGCTTCCTGGCTGTTCTGCGAAGGTTCAAACGGGTTCCACAGTTCGCTATCAATGGCTTCCTGCGTGCGGCGTGAATTGGGGAAGCCGTCGACGCCCCGCTCCACCGACTCACTCTTAATGTAGTTATACGCCAGCTCCCAGGTCCAGCGGTCCCACTGGCCCTCAAAGCCGAGGATGGTGCGGTAGTAATCGGAATCTACACGCTTTTCACGGTTACCGATATCCACCGTACGGCGGCGCATTGTCAGGTCTTGTCCGAAAAACGGATGGGTTGGATCGTCGGCAAACGGGTGAAAGGCATTGTCGCCGGCCATGAACAGCTCATTAAAGCTGGGGCTGCCGGCACCACGGACAATAGATTTTGAGTTCTGCCCGTTTAATTCAACAAAGGCGCTTAAGTCAGGGTTAATTTCATACCGCCCCATATAGTTAAAGCTAAAACGCTCGGCGTCCGGGATCATGGTCATGTGCGGGGCGTAGTCATACCGGCACAGGGTGTTCACCCGGTCAATCTGGTCAGCCGGGCAGGTGTCCTGACCAAACTCATCAATAATCCGGTTGGTCGGATCTGCACGCAGCGCGATGGTGCCGGGGATGCCTGCCGAACTGCGAAAGTCCACGGCATCCGGATCACCCGGACGCAGCGCTGCCTGGTTGGCTGAGCGTGAATAATCCCGGTCGGAATACATGATTTCTTCACGGTCAAAGTAGTCCAAAATAAACGTGTGGCTGGACTTCTCCCCGGTATTACCAAACACCAGGCTGATATTCTGCTCTTCGCCGCCACCGTCTGCGGTGTCGCCATATTTGGCCGAGACTTCAAAACCATCAAAATCATCCTTGAGGATAATATTGATTACCCCGGCGATGGCATCTGAGCCATACGTAGCCGACGCCCCATCCTTCAGGATATCCACCCGTTTAATGGCGGCCAGTGGAATATTATTAATATCCACAAACGCGGTATCAATGCCTTTGGCAAAAGGCGACACGGATACCCGGCGACCGTTTACCAGGATCAGGGTAGAGTCTGCTCCCAGACCACGCAGTGAGACACTGGATCCCCCGTTCGCGGTATCGTCTGAGCTGTTGCCCTGGGTAGAAAAGGTGCCCTGTCCGGAGATGGGCAGTTTGGCAAATAAACCAATCAAATCGGTAACACCGGTATCGGCGATATCACCGGCATCTATTGACGTAATAGGCGACGGTCCTTCCATATCGGTGCGACGGATATGCGACCCTGTGACCTGAATTTTTTCGATGGACTTGCCGTCGTCCTGTGCGACTACCGGCTGAGCACTGAGCGCCATTCCCACCGCCAGTGCCGGAATGGCAAGGCGAAATGCGTGCGTGTGGTTCATGATGTATTCCCTTTATTGGTAATTACTATACTTGTTGTTATTTCCTGCGTGACTATCAGCAACTGCGCTTGCGCAGGCTTAGCGACCCTGCCGGCCGCTCCCTGCGCGGGCACTACCATTTACGCGCTGGTTGCATTCATAGACAGGTGTAAATACAAAATCCGCTACGGAAGTTGTAAATTATTGTTGTGGTGAAGTTTTTCGGTTAGCACGCTAGTGATGCCAGACGCTATTGTCGATAGGGGGTTCCCCCTATACCGCAGCGGCGTGGGTTAGCGCAGTGGGAAGATCCGGTCATCGTAAAGCAGCGATACCCGCCGTTTGTGACGGGGCGCCAGCGCCAGCAGCACCTCATGATCAATGTCCAGCCCGCCGGTGTATTGCCCAAACGCCGGCATAATTACCATACCGGGTGTCGCCACAAAGCAGCGTCCCCGATACCGGTGTCGCTGCACGGTGCGTCGACATTTCGGATGAAAATGCCCAAACACCTGATGGGGAACACCGGTCACCGGCTCGTGGGCGAACAGCACCTCGTCGAAGACAAGCCTGGTGCAGGACCGCCCGCCCATCGCGGCAGGGATCACCGGGTCATGGTTGCCCTGCACCCACACCCAGTCCGTCACACTGTGTTGCAGGTCGGCCAGTGTCGCCAGGGCCGCTCCCGACAGGCGTGTAAAGCTGTGTTTGTCATGAA
Organism: Alteromonas sp.; assembly: GCA_052032275.1. Lineage (GTDB taxonomy): Bacteria > Pseudomonadota > Gammaproteobacteria > Enterobacterales > Alteromonadaceae > Alteromonas. Next base: position 3,970 of record JBPEWW010000290.1, read on the forward strand.
AGCTGTCGCCCAGGCAAATTAGCGCCGCGGGCCGGTAATCTGCCACCAGCGCTTGCAGACGCGTGAGGGTAGCGCTGGTATCCAGCTGAGGTAAGGGACTGCCGAAACTGTGCAGGAAACTGGCTTTTTCGAGGTGCAAATCACTGACCACCAGCGTGTCGTGGCCGGGCAGATAAAGACTTCCCCGGGCGTCCAGTAACATTGTCAGTGCCCCCAGCTTAGCGGGCAGCAGCCGATTGTGCCGATGCCGGGAGTCCAGCCAGTCAGTCGTTATCGCCACTCAGCAGAGCCCTCACATCATCCAGCATGGTCTGGGCTTCGGCATACAGATCGGCCTGCTCCATAAGGGCATGGGCACCGGCCCCTTTGACCTGCTCACTGCGTACATCCAGCACTATCGGGATCGCCATGGGCGAGACCTTTGGTAAGTTGATTAACCGGGTATGCCCGACGAAGCGGATCAGCGTATTGGCCAGGCGGCGTAAATCCAGCAATTCCCGCTCGGCGTCGGCCCGGGCCACGGCCAGTAGCACATGATCGGGGTCGTGCTCCCGCAAGGTGTCGTAAATTAAGTCCGTTGAAAAGGTCACCTGTTTCATGGTCTTCTGACTACTGTGATAGCGCTGTTCTGTCAGACCGCTGACTACCGCCACCTGCCGAAAGGAGCGTTTAAGCATGGGTGCCTGTAACATCCAGTCTTCCAGCTCATCACCGAGAATGTCGGGCTGAAACAGGGAATCCAGCTGCTCAGACGAGACCGGATTGACACTACACACGGACAGGCCGTAGTCGGTGACGCTGAAACTCAGCGGCTTAATGCCGTATTTTTCCATCCGGCGGGTAAGCAGCATACCCAGGGTCTGGTTAGCCTTACGCCCTTCGAAGGTGTAGTAGAGTGTGTACCAGGCCTCACGATAGGGAAACTGCTCCACCAGCACCTGGCCGGGCTGGGGGATTTGTGAGAAAGCCTGCTGCAGTGACAGCCACTCCTGTACCTGCACTGGGAGTTCCCGCCAGCGCGACGGCGTAGCCAGAATGTGGCGCACCCCGTCGGCGAGGAACGTGGACAACGGCATCTGCCCCCCTGCATAGCTGGGAATTTTCGGCTCCCCGGACTTGGCGGCGCGGGCATGGACCTGCATATCGCGGATGGCCTCAAAGCGTAACACCTCGCCGGCAAACAGAAAGGTATCGCCGGTTACCAGTTGTGACGCAAAATACTCTTCTACTTCGCCGATTATCTTACCCTGATTCCCCCGCCGAATGCGTTTCACTTTCAGCCTGCCGGACTCCACGATGGTGCCGATATTTTGCCGGTGACGCTGTATCACCCGCTTGTCAGCAGGTGCAAAGCGGCCATCGTCGGCCTGCACCAGGCGCTGGTAACGTGCGTAACCGCGTAATGCCTGCCCGCCGTCCACGGTAAACTGCCAGAGTTTGTCAAAAGTAGCTCGATCGGTACCCTGATAGGGGGCCGCGTCCAACACTAACCGGTAAAGATTATCGGCGGTGTCGGGTTCGCTGCACAAACAGTTGAGAATAAACTGCGGCAGGATATCCAGCGCCCCGGATTGCGGCTTTTCACCATCCAGCTGCCCTTGTTCAATCGCATCCAGCGCCGCCTGACATTCCAGCGCCTCAAACCGGTTCGCCGGTACCAGTAACGCCCGGCTAGGCTCATCCATCCGGTGGTTGGCCCGGCCTATGCGTTGTAACAGCCGGCTGACGCCTTTGGGCGCCCCCACCTGAATAACCTGATCCACATCGCCCCAGTCAATGCCCAGTTCCAGCGCCGAAGTACAGACAATGGCACGTAACTCCCCCTGGGCCATTAAACTTTCGGTCTTGCGACGCTGCTCTTTACTCAATGAGCCGTGATACAACGCAATGGGATGGGCGGCTTTATTCTGCTCCCACAGCATTTGAAACAGCAATTCGGCCTGCGCACGGGTATTGACGAATACCAGGGTGGTCGCGGCCGCACAAATCGCCTGATAAATATCGTCAATGGCATAACGGGCCATAAATCCGCCGAAAGGCATGCGGGCGTCCGTTTTAAGTAATCTGATTGCGGGTTTTACCGTGGCCGGCACGTGCAGAATATCTGCCGGCGCATCCGTGCCGCCCAGCCAGGCGGCCAACAGTTCAGGCCAGGCGACCGTGGCCGACAGCCCCACCCGCTGGCAGCCTGGCGACAGGCTTTGTAACCTGGCCAGCGCCAGCGCAGTAAAATCGCCCCGCTTATTGGCCACCAGGCTATGCACCTCATCAATGATCACCCGCTTAACATTGCCAAATAAGCGCGCTGCGTCGGCGTAGCTAAGCATCAGCATCAGCGACTCTGGCGTGGTGAGCAGTAAATTCGGTGGCCGCTTGCGCTGGCGTTGCCGCTTGTGCGCGGGGGTATCCCCGGTACGGGTTTCTACGCTGATGGGCAGGGCCATCTCTTCCACCGGTTGCAACAGGTTACGGTGGATATCCTGCGTCAGCGCTTTGAGCGGGGAGATGTATAAAGTGTGCAAGCCTTCCTGCGGCTGGTCCGCCAGCTCGGTCAGCGACGGCAGAAACCCGGACAGGGTTTTACCGGCGCCGGTTGGTGCGATCAGTAATGTTGCCGATTCGGTTTTGCTGCGCGCCAGCATGCTGTGCTGATAGTCGCGCAGCTGCCAGCCGCGCGCGGCAAACCAGCGGGCAAACCGGGCAGGCAGGACGTCGGGTGAGTCAGTTGCGGGCTGTGAAGCAGGCATTAGTTACGGCAGAGTACACATTTCATAGCCTTGATATACGCAAGCTCAGCGCTAACAGATTGCTGCGGTCATCAGGTGCCGGTATTGCCGGGCATGGTCACGGTATTTGCAACCAAACCCCGTCGTCATGCGTAGCAAGCAGGACAGCAATGACGCTGATGACCAGCGCGGGCGAAAAGAGTGGAGGCCAGGTGCACCCCAGTGAGTGGATAACAGTGAATGACACCGGGCTGTATTGCCAGCCCGCGAATACCTACATTGACCCTATGGTGCCGGTTGATCAGGCCATTATTACCCACGGCCACGCGGACCATGCCCGGGCCGGCCATCAGCGGGTATATGCCACCGACACCACCTTGCGGATCATGACGACCCGTTACGGGGACGAGATGGCCGCACAGCAATATTCGCTGGCCTACCGCGAACCGGTCTCGCTGGGCAACCCTGAGGATCCGGTGAAACTGACGTTCTACCCGGCCGGGCATATTGCCGGGTCGGCTCAGGCGCTGCTGGAATACCGGGGCGGGCGGATTGTCATTTCCGGCGACTACAAACGCCGGCCTGACCCGACCTGTGAGCCGTTTGAGGTTGTGCCCTGTGATGTGTTCATCACGGAAGCCACTTTTGGACTGCCGGTTTTTCGCCACCCGCCCATTGAGCGTGAAATTCAAAAACTGCTGCATTCCCTGTCGGTGTTTCCGCACCGTTGTCATCTGGTTGGCACCTATGCACTGGGTAAGTGCCAGCGGGTGATCCTGGCGCTGCGTGAGGCCGGCTATCACAAGCCGGTTTATCTGCACGGGGCACTGCTGAAGCTGTGTGAACTCTATCAGTCGCTGGGCATCTCGCTGGGGCCACTGGTGGCGGTCAGTGACGTGGAGGATAAACAGTCGCTGGCGGGAGAGGTGGTACTGGCCCCCCCTTCAGCGCTGGCTGACCGCTGGTCCCGGGCGCTGCCTGATCCGCGTCCGGTGATGGCCTCGGGCTGGATGCAAATCCGTGCCCGTGCGCGCCAGCGCCAGGCCGAGCTGCCGTTAATTATCTCCGACCATTGTGACTGGCCGGAACTGCTGCAAACGCTGCGGGAGGTCGATGCACCGGAGGTCTGGGTAACCCATGGGCGGGAGGACGCATTGATTTATCAGGCCTCACAAATGGGCTATCAGGCAAAAGCGCTGTCGTTGCTGGGATTTGACGAAGAGGATGAGCACGCCTGATGGACGCCTTCAGCGAACTACTCGATCAGCTCTATTTCACCGCCGGCAACAAAGCCAAAGCGGCAATCATTACCGATTATCTAACCCATACCCCCGACCCGGATCGCGGCTGGGCCATTGCGGCGCTGGCCGGCACCCTCAAGTTCGACTTTTTTAAACGCAATACCGTAAAAAAGCTGATGCTGGAGCGCGTCGACCCGGAACTCTTTGCGTTAAGTTATGACTACGTAGGCGAAATGAGCGAAACGGTCGCGCACCTGTGGCCCCAGGCACCTGTCAGTCAGCGGGGCACACTGCCTTCGCTGGCCGACGTAGTAGAACAGTTTCAGCAAAGCAGTCGCAACACCGTGGGCAAGTTGCTGGCCGGCTATCTGGACAGCATGACCGCCGCGCAGCGCTGGGCGCTGATTAAACTGGGCACCCGTGGCTTGAGGGTCGGCGTCTCGGCCCGAAGCATCAAACAGATCCTGGCCAGTTACGGCAACGTGGATGTGGCGGAGGTGGAGGCCATCTGGCATGGTGTTGCGCCTCCCTACACCGATTTGCTCGCCTGGCTGGAAGGACGCGCAGCTAAACCGGACATCAGCGGCGAGGTGACTTTTCACCCGGTAATGCTGTCCCACCCGCTCGCCGAGGACGATCTTAGCCACTGGACACCCGCAGACTGGCAGGTAGAGCACAAGTACGATGGTATTCGGGTTCAGCTGGTATCCACAGAAAAGGGCAAAGCCTTATTCAGCCGTACCGGTGACGATATCAGCAGTGCGTTTCCGGACGTGCTCACCGGGATCACCACCCATGGCGTGGTGGACGGTGAATTGCTGGTTATGCATGGTACCCGGGTAGACACCTTTAACACGCTGCAACAGCGATTAAACCGTAAGACCCCCACCAAAAAGCTGCTGGCCGACAATCCGGCAGGTATCATGCTGTATGACATCCTGGTGCATGGGGACACCCCTGTGACGGAGCAGCCGCTCAGTCAGCGGCGCCAAGCGCTGCAGCAATGGCTGGCCGGACAATCTGCTCCCCATTTACACCTTTCCCCCACCTTACCGGTTGACAGCCTGAGCGAACTGCGACACCTGTATCAACAGGCGTCCGATGACATCGCGGTAGAGGGGTTAATGCTAAAACGGCGCGGTAGCCAGTATGTGGCCGGGCGGCCTAAGGGGCAGTGGTATAAATGGAAGCGACAGCCCAAGCTGGTCGACGCCGTGATCATGTACGCCCAGCGCGGTCACGGCAAACGGTCCAGCTTTTATTCTGATTTTACCTTTGGGGCCTGGCAGGGCGATCAGTTACTGCCCATCGGCAAAGCCTATTCCGGCTTTACCGATGAGGAGCTTAAAAAGCTGGATAACTGGGTGCGCCGGCACACCGTGGGCCGGTTCGGCCCGGTTAAAGAAGTAAAAAAAGCGCTGGTCATAGAGGTGGCCTTCGATGCGGTCCACCCCTCCACCCGACATAAATCAGGTATTGCGCTGCGCTTTCCCCGTTTTCATCGGATCCGCTGGGACAAACCCGCGCAAGAAGCCGATTCACTGGCCACGGTGAAAGCACTTATTGATTCGCCATCGTGATGTTAGGGCGACGACAGGGGGTTACCCTCCGGTGCAGACAGTAACGCCGGGTTCTCCAGATAGACCTGCACACGACGGCGCTCAGGCCCGGTAAACAGGCGCTGCTGGTGAGTACGCAGTTGCTGTTGCTGCTCCTCTGCGGACAATGCACTGTCTGCCAGAATTTGCTGGCGCAGCGCGCTATACGCGTTAATTTTTTGGTGCCAGCCCGCATCCTCACGCATCTGGTCGGCGAGTCGCTGGGCCACGTCCTCACCGAACTCAGCCGCCACCGCATGAAACAGTGCCTCCTCGTTTTGGTACTGGCGCTGTAATGTAGCAATACGATTAACCGAGAGACTCGGAGCAAAGCTCTGCTGCTGATCTTCAGGCAGGCTGGTCAGCTGCTCGGTGATCAAACGCTGCCGGTCCTGTTTACTCAGCGCAGTATCGGCGGCTATCCGTATTCTTGCCAGGGCTGCATTATCGTAAGCCGTGTCCCGTGAAAATAAATAATGGTATTCATCCGCGGAGAACCGGCGCTGCCGCATATCGTCCCGCGCTGAGAGTCGCGCAGTCATCTCCCTGACACTGCCGTGGCTGCCCACATCCAGTGTCACCAGGGCTTTTTTATAGGCGATATAACGGGCAAACAGATCCGTGGCGTAGGCCAGTGCCGCTGTATTCAGTTGCTGCGGGGCTAACGAAGAACGGTAATGGTCAATCACCTCCTCTTCCGCGAGCCCTTCGTGAGCAAACAACACCCCGTCAAATTCATCTTTCAGACCGTAGTGCAGCGTAAATTCCGCGCCCCGTGCCGGCGTATCCACTGCGCGCCCCCCGGCATCCGGATTCACCGGTGGTTCAGCAACCCGGTGTTTTGCCGCACTGTGACTGCCCTGCGGGGCTTGCGGGCCGGGGCGGGTCACGCCCCACCACAGCGCCACCGCGGCCACCGCCGTTATCATTACCAACCAACGCACCACTTATAGCCCCAGGGATTTCAACCGGGCCGCCTGGCTGATATACACCTGCACCGGGTCGGTTTCAAACCAGTGATGAATGCCCAGAGTCTGATTGACTTCATCGAGGTGGTTCATCCGGTAGTTGTCTTTAATCACAAACCCCAGCTGTGAGCTACAACTGGACACCAGACCATCATTGGAGCCGGAAAACGCCAGTCCGGTTAACGCCATAAAAGGATCGGCGATATCCAGTGCGTTGGTGTACGTTTTGCCGCCGCTCCAAGAGAAGTAAAATACCCCGTTTTCTGCCAGCATCTTGCCATCGTTAGCACAATAACTGCTGGGCAGTCCTTCCGGATAACGGCTGTTGAATGTGGCACTACCCGCCGTTGTCAAAGAATCGAGTGCCGCAATGCTGTTCGTCGGCAAGGCCGACACACCGGAGCCGGACACCAGCTCCAGCAGGTTTGCAAACGCATTAAACACTGAGCCTGCCACGCCTTCCAGCGCTGAACTGTCTGCCAGTCCGGCGCGCACAATATCCGCTACCGCACTGCCATGATTTACCCCGGCTACCGAGGTCACCGACGCCACTTTATGGGGGGCCACACTGGCCACGTACCGTGCCGTCGGTCCGCCATGGCTATGGCCAATGAGGTTCACTTTGCTGGCCCCAGAATGCGCCAGTACCTGGTTTACATAATTCAGTAACTGCTCGCCGCGCACCTCAGTAGAATTGGCCGGCGAGACGGTAGCCGTATACACCGTGGCCCCGTTTCGGCTTAGTTTATAGGGGATCTTATAGAAATAATCGACCCACAGTACATCATCGAAACCGAACAGCCCGTGAACCATCACAATCGGATACTGGGTTTTAGCCTGGGTGCCGGCGTAAGCAGGCGTGACAGAAGTGGTTAAGATAAACAGTAAGGTCACTATCAGTAGTTTTGGTCTCATCACGTTTTCCCGTTAATTAGCCCGCACCTAACTGCTCTGAGGTCAGACTTGTTAAATAATTGTAACAGGATAGTTAAATAAAGACTTACTGCAAGGTGTTATCAGTTTATGCATCGCGGGAGATGGCGATTAACTGCATGTTCGCGGTGAACTGAAAATATAATTGCTATATATAATAACGACTTAAGGAGATCTTTAAATGCAGGCACGATACGGATTTATGCAGATTCATCTTGGTTATGCTGAGTATAACGGTGGCATATTAATCAGCGGGTGACGACGCGACTGGCCCCCCGCAGCAATGCCTGTTTATCTATCTTGTAGGGCACCGCCACCCCTCTGCGCGCAGCAGGGCGTGCTTCGATACTGTTTTTCCATCGCTTAAGATGCGGTAACCCGTCGATACTCACGCCCGACCAGGCATAGGTGCGCACCCAGCACCAGTTCGCCATGTCTGCAATGCTATAACTGTCTGCGAGGTAGTCGCGGGTCGCCAGATGGGTGTCGAGGACGGTAAATAACCGCCGCACTTCATGCTGATAGCGTTCGATAGCCACCGGGATCCGCTCTTCAAGATAGCGGTGAAATACATTGGCCTGCCCCATCATGGGCCCCACGCCGGCCATCTGAAACATCAGCCACTGAATGGCCTCACTGCGTTTATGCGGACTTTCTGGCAGAAACTGACCGGTCTTTTCAGCCAGGTACAGCAGGATGGCGCCGGACTCAAACACCCGGTGATCACCATTGTCGTGATCAACAATCACCGGTATGCGTCCATTTGGATTTAACCTTTTGAACGCTGGCGTGTGCTGCTGCCCGGCGATCAGATCAACGGTTTCTGTCTGGTATGCCAGCCCCATTTCTTCCAGGGCCACCGACGCTTTCCAGCCGTTTGGCGTTGCGGCGGTGTACAGGGTAATCATCAGGCTTGCGCACTTTCACGCTGGCTGACCCGGGCATACCACTGTTGCAGATTGCCATGGTGTTCCTGCAGGCGAATATCCACCACCCGGCCAAAATCAATAGCGCACAGCGCGGTAATATCGGCAATACTGAACGACGGGCCCGCAATAAAATCATGTAACTCAAGACGTCGTTCGAGAATATTCAGGTATTTTGCCGCATTGATGCCGGCTTCCCTGCCATATTCCGGAACCGGGGTCATGCGATCTTTAAAGTAGCCGGTGGTATGCTGAAAACACATGCCAATTTGCAGCAGCAGGGCCATTTCAACCTGGCGCTGCCACATGGCAATGGTGGCTTTTTCCAGCGGCAGGGTACCCAGCAAGGGGGGATCCGGATGCAGGGCTTCAAAATAAGTACAGATCGCATCCGTCTCGGCAATGCAGGTACCGTCATCCAGCTCCAGCACCGGCACTTTGCCAAGCGGATTTTTGGCACGCATCTCTGCGGTGAGGTTTTCTCCTTTCAGAATATCAACCTGCTGATACGCCATAGGAATGCCTTTTTCCGCCAGGAACATGCGCACCCGACGGGGATTTGGGGCTGTTTTGGTTTCGTAGATTTTCATAGGCGCTCCGTCTGCCTGGCCCGAATTAACTGACAGTGTGTACCACCTGGCACCACACGAATACGGGTCAATTTCTCTTCAGCATAAGCTGCCGGCACGCCCGGTGCAAATCACGACCGCTTTGCACCAACTATCAGCGCGCTGAATAAATCGGCTGATTAATCGCCACTTAGGGCGTTTTGCGGTAGCACTGCAGAAAATTAACCGCAGTACTGCGGGTGCAGCGCCAGTTACGGGTAAACGGGTTCATCGCCATGCCGGTCTCATGACACAGCGTCAGCCCATCGCCGGTCCAGCTATCCAGCTCTGCGGGTTTGACAAATTTACGCCAGTCGTGGGTGCCAATTGGCAGGTAGCGCATGACATATTCTGCCCCTACAATGGCCACCACAAAACTTTTCACAGTGCGGTTCAGTGTGGCCAGAAACAATAACCCGCCCGGCTTCACCATGGCAGCGCACTGGCGTATCAGCGCCGCCTGATCCGGCACATGCTCCACCACTTCGGCGTTAATCACTATGTCGAACTGACGCTGCGTCGCCGCCATATCTTCGGCCAGCATGTGCTGATACTCAATGTCCAGGTTCTGCGAACGGGCGTGTCGTTTGGCCACTTCCACGCTGGTCGCGCTGGCGTCAATCCCGGTCACCGCCCCGCCATGTCTGGCCAGCGGTTCACAAATCAGCCC